>CALEST010000346.1 GCA_937907555.1 uncultured Sediminibacterium sp. | reverse complement strand
CAAAGAAACTTCACGATAAGCAACTGCCTGCTTAGACAAGTCATCAAATACAATCAATGCTGGTCTACCGGTATCTCTGAAGAACTCCCCAATAGCAGCACCCGCAAAAGGAGCGTAGAACTGTAATGGAGCAGGATCAGAAGCAGAAGCAGATACAATAGTAGTATATGCCATTGCACCATTGTCTTCCAGGGTTTTCATAACACCGGCAACAGTAGATGCTTTTTGTCCAATGGCAACATATATACAGTATACAGGCTTACCTGCATCGTAGAACTCTTTCTGGTTGATGATGGTGTCAATACAGATAGCTGTTTTACCAGTCTGGCGGTCACCAATTACCAACTCACGCTGACCACGACCTACAGGAATCATGGCATCAATTGCTTTGATACCAGTTTGTAGGGGTTCTTTTACCGGTTCACGATAAATAACCCCGGGTGCTTTACGCTCCAAAGGCATTTCGTATAAATCACCACTGATAGGACCTTTGCCGTCAATGGGTTCACCTAAAGTATTAATAACACGACCAACAACTCCTTCACCTACTTTGATAGAAGCAATCTGACCGGTTCTTTTTACTTTGGCACCTTCTTTAATGCTTCCGCTTTCACCCATCAATACCACACCCACATTGTCTTCTTCAAGGTTAAGTGCAATTGCTTTAACACCATTCTCAAATACTACCAGCTCACCGCTTCGTACACCGTTAAGGCCGTACACGCGGGCAATACCATCACCCACCTGCAATACGGTTCCTACTTCTTCCAGTTCGGCAGAAGCATTGAAATTGCTGAGTTGCTGTCTCAGTATCGCTGATATTTCATCTGGTTTAATATCTACCATTTTGTATGATTTAAAAGTTGATCTTAATGTATAATGTTATCTAATATTAGAAACAAACTGATTTTCCATGAACTGCTTTCTGATGGCACGTAAATCACTGGCAATGCTGGCATCAACCTGCTTATTATCGAACTCCAGAACAAACCCACCAATCAGTTTCTCATCCACCAATGCTTCCAGTTCAACGGTTGCAAAATTATTTGCTTTTTGAACACTGGCTTCAATGGATTTTTTCAATTCATCAGAAACAGGTGCTGCAGTAATGAGCTTTACCTGGTGAATACCTTTTAACTTATTGTACTGATGTATAAATGCATTGGCAATTTCAGGAAGATCGCTCTCGCGTCCTTTCTTTACCAAAAGATTACTGAACAAAGTAGTTAATTCAGACACTTTACCATTAATTACTGCAGAAACGATTTTCTCTTTCTGATCAGCTTTAATGATTGGACTTTTCAACATGTTCAGAAAATCCCGGCTGGTTTTACAAACAGCCTGTATATATAGCATATCAGCACGAACAGCATCCAGTTGATTTTTCTCTATGGAAAGATCAACCAGGCTTTTGGCATAACGGTCTGCTAATCTTGGGTTCGACATGCTTAGTTCAATTTAACGCCTTCAGCTAATTGTTTAATATAATTTTCCTGCTCACTCTTATTGCTCAACTCTCTGCTCAGCACTTTCTCTGCTACTTCAATAACAAGAGCACCTACCTGATTTTTTACATCAGTTAAAGCAGCATTCTTTTGTTGTGTAATGGCAGTTTGTGCTTCAGCAACAATACGATCGAATTCAGCTTTCGCTTTTTCTTTCGCATCAGCTACCATTTTATCAGCAGTTTCTTTTGCTTCTTTAATCATCACCGCTCTTTCCTCACGTGCTTTGGCCATCATTACTTCATTCTCATTTTTCAAGGCAGCCATTTCAGCTTTAACCTTATCAGCAGAAGCAATTGCATCAGCAATACCTGTTTCTCTTTCTTTTAAAGTAGATAGGATCGGCTTCCACGCTAAGCTTTTTAACAAGAAGAATACAATCAGGAAAGCCAGTAAAGTCCATACCAACAATCCTAATCCGGGGTTTAACAATTCCATATTATAGTTTTAAAACTTCAATAGTTAAGGTAATGATTACTGCATCGCTTGCCCTGTGCGCACGATGCAGTAATGAGTTTGTGCAACTAGGCTTTTAATACAGCCAAGATACCTGCGATTACCGCGAAAAGGGCAACACCCTCAACGAAAGCGGCAGTCAAGATCATGTTTGCACGGATGTCGTTAGAAGCTTCTGGCTGACGAGCGATGCTTTCAACAGCACTCTTACCAATTTGACCGATACCAATACCGGCACCAATTGCAGCTAATCCTGCGCCAATAGCACCACCGAAATGGCTCATGCTAACATCCAACAAAGTGTTTAGAACTGACATATTGTTTGTTTTAATGATGAAAAAAATTAATGATGCGCTTCATCGTGGTGTGCACCTTCCATAGACTGACCAATAAATACGGCCGTTAAATTAGTGAAGATGAACGCTTGAATAAAGGCAACCAATATCTCTATAAAATAAATGAAAATGGTAAAAGCAAGGGAAACCGGTGCAAATCCCCATCCGGCAACCTTACTCATTGCACCGAAAATGAAAATCAACATCACGAAGCAGGTAATTACAATGTGTCCGGCAACCATATTGGCAAACAAACGGACAATCAATGCAAAAGGCTTGGTGAAGATTCCAAAAAACTCTACCGGTACTAAAATAGGTTTTACAAATCCAGGTACAGGAGGATTGAAAATATGTCCCCAGAAATGCTTGTTGGTACTGAATAGAATTACCAGAAAACTGATGAATCCCAATACAATGGTAAAAGCAATATTACCAGTAACATTCGCTGTTCCAGGAATTAATCCTAATAAGTTATTAATAAGAATAAAGAAAAATACGGTTAGCAAATAAGGCATGTATTTTTCGTAAGCATGACCCAGATTGGGTTTACCTACTTCGTCTCTAACAAAAGTAATTACCGGCTCAACTGCATTCTGAAAACCAGATGGAGCCACTTTAGCACCATTGCGCTTGTATTTATTGGCCACTTTAATCATTAGGAAACAAAGCAAAAACACTCCAATAAACATCTGAACCACATTACGGGTTAAGCTTAAATCGTACACTTTTACAGTAGTATCGTGCTCGCCTGCAGCATTAACAGGAATGATATGACCTTCTTCGGTTTTGTACCCTTCATATACATCGTGACCATGATTGAATTTGGAGTAATTGAACATGCTCCATCCGCGCTCAGGAGAATATAAAATAACGGGTAAAGGAATGCTTACATGCTTTTCGCCAATAGTAGCAAAATGATATTCATGTGCATCCATAATATGCTCCATGATCAGCTTAGAAGGATCAAAAGCAGTTTCTTCGTGTTTTTCACCGCCGGCAGGTGTTTCGCTGGCAAATGTATTAACAGAAAAAAACAGGCTGAACGCGCTGAAAGCAGCTACTAGTAAAGATTTTAAGCTTTTTGAGGCCATACCCATCTCTAAATTTGCGGCAAAGATAAGGGTAGATGGGGTATATTTATTGCAAAACGGCTTTCTTTTTCCCAAACTGCATTTCGTGCAATCTGGCATAGAATCCTCCCACCCTGAGCAGCTCGGCATGATTCCCTTTTTCCTTTAATTCTCCCTTGTCTAACACAATGATTTGGTTGGCTTTACGTATGGTACTCAAACGATGGGCAATCACGATGGAAGTACGCCCGGCAATCAGGGTATCAATGGCTTTTTCTATCAGCAATTCACTTTCCGTATCAATGGAAGAAGTGGCTTCGTCCAGAATCAGTATGGCCGGATTGTATAACAGGGCCCTGATAAATGAAATCAGCTGCCTTTGTCCCAGGCTCAGGGTACTCCCCCTTTCCATTACATTGTACTGGTATCCGCCTGGCAATTGCATAATAAAGTCGTGTACTCCAATCATTTTGGCGGCTTCTTCTACCTGTTGGATTGAAATCGCCGGGTTTCTGAGGGTAATATTGTCCATTATGGTACCCGAAAACAGAAAAACGTCTTGGAGTACAACCCCGATGCCGCTGCGCAGACAGTCCGTATCCCAGCGGTTGATATCCACCCCATCTATAGCAATCTCACCTTCCTGAATCTGGTAGAGTCGGTTGAGCAGACTGATAATGGAAGTCTTTCCGCTACCGGTATGTCCCACCAGGGCAACGGTTTCCCCGGCTTTTACTTCAAAATTAATTCCATGCAATACGTTCTGCGTGCCCGTGTAGGAAAAACTTACCTCTTTAAAACGAATATCCCCGCGAATCTTTGCAGGTCGGTAAGCATCTGCCGGTGGAGGAGGCAATTCATCGGTATTGTCCAACACTTTCAAAACCCTTTCAGCGGCAATCATCCCCATTTGCAACACATTAAACTTATCGGCAATTACGCGAAGGGGGCGGAAAATCTGGTTCAGGTACAAAATAAATGCCACCAGCATCCCTGCATCGAGAGATCTGTCTGCTATCCACCATACCAGAATACCCATGCTCAGAGCCAGCACCACTTCTACTACAGGAAAAAATACACTATAGGCAAATATGGCGTGGATATTGGCATCCCGGTGTTTTTTATTGATTTCCTGAAATGCATTGGCCTCTTTTTCTTCAGCCGCAAATGCCTGTACTACCTGCATGCCGGTAATATGTTCCTGCACAAAGGCATTCAAAGCAGCCACCGCATTGCGCACCTGAATAAAACTTTTATTAACGCTTTCCTTAAAATAATAAGTGGCTATAATCATGATGGGAAAGGGCGTAAGACAAACCAGGGTTAGCTTCCAGTCCATATAGAACATAGTACCCAGGGTAATAATAATGGTAAGCAAATCCGCTACAATCGGAATTAAGCCATCCGAAAAAATCTCGTTGATGCTCTCAATATCATTAATGGTTCTTGTGGTTAAAGTGCCAATAGGGGTTTGATCAAACTGTCTGAGGTTTAAGCCCAAGACCTTTTTGTATACCGCTACCCGTAAATCTTTCACTACATGCTGACCCATCCAGGCTGTGATGTAAGAAAAGAGAAAACGGATACTGGTTTCCAGCAGAATAAAGGCAATCTGAAAAATAGTAACCGATATAATAAAGCGGCTGACATCGCTTAAGTCGTGTCCGAACAAAACAAAGCGAACCCAATCCGGCACCTGATTTACCTTTCCTGTTGCTCCGTTAACCGTAAGCTGAATCAGATAAGGTCTGATGGGGGCTGCAATGGCCATGAAAATGGCCAGCAAGAGACTGAGATAGAAATATTTTTTATAGGGTTGAACGAAAAAAAAGATGCGCTGTAAAACACTAAAGTCAAATATTTTCTTGCCAGTCACATTACCCATTTAATGCAAATGTAGAATAGATTATCAACTATTTAACTACAATTTCGTCCATTGCCGTTCCATTAAGTCTATGTAAAATGCTATGATAATAATTACATAGAAAACTTTCATATATTTTCCCAAGGGTTTTATATTAGTTATCTTCTGCGTAATGATGTCAAATATGCAAATCAGCATACAAATTGTGTACAAAATTATATTAATGTATTCCATAATATTTAATTTTCGGATGCCTCAAACAAACAATCAGCAAAAACCCAAAGTGAATAAGCTAATCCAATAGCCCCTAAATGTCTTGCAGCAAACTTAGAAACTGATAAAACTATGCTTTTAACGGTGGAAGGTGAATTGCGCCAAACGAAGAACCACCTAATCCCAAAGCATCTAATAAACAATGCCTTAATTCATGTTCTGTAACACCACTTATAGCTTGGCTTGAATACTCGTTAGTTACCAAAAGTGCTGATAAAATTATGTCAGAAATAGTTGGATCTTGAAACTCATCAACTAAATCTTGATAGATTTCAAAATCGGTCAACAATTCTGCACTTTCGATATATAAAGGTTCTAAAAGTGATTCTGCTTCTGCTTGTGTTAACGTGTAGTTTAACTCATTATTAGCGATAAAACCTTTCTCTTGTTCTTCTTTTGCAGATATACCAGAGTTCCCTGAAGGCTCCTGAAATTTTTTCCCAAGACTCTTGATTTTAAAAAAATCATTTTTATTTAACCCTTTTGATTTCAAGTGACTGCCAATTGCACTACTATTCTCCAATAGCGCTTTATTAAATTGATTGATTGATTCAATTTGTTTTGCAGATATTGTTACTGACCGATTTTCGGATTTTGTGCATCCAAAGAAAACAAAAAAGTGCAAATATAATTGACTGGTGTTTTTTCATATTATTAAATTTCAACAAAAGAAACTCAAATCCCCCCCCAGCAAGTTTTTTTTCACCAAGATTTTTGTAGTTTTTATACTACATAAAGCTTGGATTTCACTTGAATGTTTTCTATCGGATTTAAATTACCTCATTTTGTATCTTTGTAAGGTATGGATGCAGCCCCAATTCAGCCTATAGAGCCCGCTTTAGCCAAGTATACCCTTAACGAAGAGCAGGAAAAAAAAGAAATCATTCGCCATTACCGTGCTTTACTGAAAGCGCTTAGACCCAAATTAAAAAAAGGGGACAAGGAATTATTGCGCACTGCTTTTGAAATGGCAGCCAATGCCCATAAGACCATGCGCAGAAAAAGTGGGGAGCCCTATATACTGCATCCGATTGCTGTGGCCATGATTTGTGTGGAAGAAATTGGACTGGGAGTAAGAAGCAGCATCTGTGCACTTTTACACGACACGGTGGAAGACACAGATATTACGCTGGAAGATATTGAAATGGAATTTGGCACCGAGATTGCCAAAATTGTGGACGGACTCACCAAGATTTCCGGTGTTATGGACACCAATACCAGTCAGCAGGCAGAGAACTTTAAAAAAATATTGCTGACACTAACCGATGACCCTAGGGTAATACTCATAAAGCTTTCTGACAGACTGCACAATATGCGTACCCTGGACCATATGAAGCGGGAGAAGCAATTGAAGATTGCTTCGGAAACCGTTTGGGTCTATGCTCCCCTGGCTCACCGCATGGGATTATACAATATCAAGACAGAGCTGGAAGACCTTTCCATGAAATACATGGAACCAGAGGCTTACCGGGATATTGCGAAGAAACTGGCGGAAACCAAAAGAGAAAGAACCCGTTATATCAATGAATTCATTCGTCCTATCCGGGAAAAACTAATTGCGGCTGATTTTGATTTTGAAATTTACGGAAGGCCCAAGAGCATTCACTCCATCTGGAATAAAATCAAGAAAAAAGCAGTTGCTTTTGAAGAAGTATATGACTTATTTGCCATCCGTGTTATATTGAATGCCCCTCCCGAAAAAGAGAAGGAACAGTGCTGGAAAGTGTACTCTATGATTACCGACGAGTACAATCCCTCCCCGGAAAGATTAAGAGACTGGTTAAGCAACCCCAAGAGCAATGGATACGAAGCGTTGCACACTACGGTGATGGGGCCCCAGGGTAAATGGGTGGAAGTGCAGATCAGAACCAAAAGGATGAATGAAATTGCAGAGAAAGGACTTGCCGCACACTTTAAATACAAGGAAGGAAAAGAAGGAAACGATGAAGACCGTTTTGACAAATGGTTCGGGCAGATTCGCGAAGTATTGAGTGCCCCTGATACAGATGGAGTAGACTTTTTGCAGGATTTCAAAACTTCTTTCTTAGTAGAAGAAATTTATGTTTATACGCCCAAAGGAGAAGTAAAAATGTTGCCTACGGGTAGTACTGCACTTGATTTTGCTTTTTCCATTCACTCTGCCATTGGTACCAAATGTATTGGCGCAAAAGTGCACCACAAGCTGGTTCCGATTGGACATAAATTAAGAAGCGGCGATCAGATTGAAATCATAACCAGCAACAAACAAAAACCTTCAGAAGACTGGCTGAATATGGTGGTTACCGCCAAGGCCAAGAATAAAATAAAAGACAGTTTAAGGGAAGAAAAAAGAAAGATTGCAGAAGACGGCAAATACGTTTTACAGAGAAGACTGGAATCGCTGGGAGCCGCTTACAGTCAGTACAATATTGAGGAACTGACCCAGTTTTACAAAGTGAATTCTGCACTGGACCTGCATTATAAAATTGCCACCAAAGCCATCGACCTGAAAGAGTTGAAAGACTTTCAGATTCTGGGCGACAAAATTGAAATCCCCAAACCCAAAATAGTGATTCCCGAAACGGTGGTAGATTCCAGCAAATCCGTTTCTAAGAAAGACTCTGAATTAATCATATTTGGCGAGAGCAGTGATAAAATCATGTACACGCTTGCCAAATGCTGCAGCCCCATCCCCGGCGACGACGTATTCGGTTTTGTGACTACGGGTAAAGGATTGATTATACACCGAACCAACTGCCCCAATGCCACACAGTTATTGGCCAATTACGGACACAGAGTGGTGAAAACCAAATGGGCCAAAAACAAGGAAATCTCCTTCCTGACTGGTTTAAAGATTGTTGGGCTAGATGATGTGGGTGTTATTAATAAAATCACCAATGTAATCAGCGGCGATTTGCGCATCAATATCTCAGGGCTTAGCATTGATTCCAAAGAAGGTTTATTTGAAGGCATCATTAAGGTATTCGTACACGATAAAGAAGAATTGGAAGAACTGGTGAACCGACTGAAATCTTTAAATGGTATTCAAACCGTTGACAGATTTGACACAGAGAAAGATGCTTAAAGTTTTACTGTTTACTCTTCTTCTTATCCCTTATTTTTGCCCCTTAGAAAATAAACTATGGTTGACGTAATATTAGGCTTACAATGGGGTGATGAAGGAAAGGGTAAAATAGTAGACTATTTTGCACCGAATTATGATATCGTAGCCCGTTTTCAGGGTGGTCCGAATGCCGGACATACGCTCTATGTAGAAGGGAAAAAAATGGTATTGCACCAGATCCCATCCGGAATTTTTCACCAGAACAAAATTAATATCATTGGTGGCGGGGTTGTACTGGATCCGGTAACGCTGAAAAGAGAGTGCGATGCAGTGGCTGCCCATGGAATTGATGTTCGCAAAAACCTGTTCATCTCTGAACGTACTAATATTATTGTTCCAACCCATAGAGCACTGGACAAAGCTTCTGAATTATCCAAAGGAGAGAGCAAAATAGGTTCTACCCTAAAAGGAATTGGACCTGCTTACATGGATAAGACCGGAAGAAATGCTTTGCGTGTAGGTGATTTACTCGACAAGAATTTTACCAGTCAATATATTAAGCTTCGCCTGAAGCACCAGAAATTACTGGACAATTTTCATTTTATAGAAGATATTTCCAGCTGGGAAGATGAATTCTTTGAAGCATTGGAGTTTTTGAAGACCCTGAATGTAATCAACTGCGAATATTTCATTAACAATGAAATAACCAAAGGCAAGAAAGTATTGGCCGAAGGTGCACAGGGCAGTATGTTGGATATTGATTTCGGAACCTTCCCGTTTGTAACTTCTTCCAATACCATTTCTGCGGGTGTTTGTACAGGTCTTGGGGTATCACCTAAAAAAATCAACGATGTAATGGGTGTCTCCAAAGCGTATTGTACCCGAGTGGGAAGCGGCCCATTCCCTACTGAGCTGGAAGACGCTACAGGAGAAGAACTAAGAAAAATAGGAAGCGAATTCGGCGCAACCACCGGCAGACCAAGACGTTGTGGCTGGATTGATTTGGTTGCCTTAAAATATACCTGCATGATTAATGGTGTAAACAAAATCATCATGACCAAGGCAGATGTTTTGGATAGCTTTAATCAATTGGAAGTTTGTACCGCCTACGATGTAAATGGCATCATTTCTGAAGAAGTTCCTTACCAGATTTCAAGAGCTAAAATCAGTCCTGTTTTGAAATCTTTTAAGGGATGGAACACAGATACTTCCCAAATTAAGACAGCGGATGCCTTGCCGGCAGAAATGAATACTTATATTGATTTCATCAACAATTATGTAGGTGCACCTGTTAAGTTTGTTTCCAATGGACCAGGCAGAGACCAGATTGTACCCCTGTAGTTTTGGCATTTGATTTGATATTGAAAAATTTATTTGGTTAATATAATTTTGCGTACAAATTTTACGCTCTAAATCTTATTAGAAATATGGCAGCGAAGTCTGATAAGGATAAGAAATCCTCCACCCCGAAAGTGCCGGCTAAAGCAGCGGCAAGTAAACCATCTCCTAAAGCAAAAAAGAAGGAAGATGATGACGATGATGATGATTTTGAAGATGATGAACTGGAGGTAAAGTCTACCACCAAGAAAACAGGCAGTAAATCATCTGCAAAGAAAAAGTCTGATGACGACGACGACATCGATGACGAAGCAGAAGACGTAGAAGACGATTGGGAAGCTTCAGAAGACGACGACAGTTGGGATCCTGACTTCGATGAATTTGACCTGCCTAAGAGCAAAGGGAAAAAAGCAACCGGAGGCAAAAAGAAAGACGAAGAAGAGGATGATTTTAAAGTAGACGAAGACTTTAAGGAATTTGATCTTTTCAACGACAAGAGCGGTGGCTTTGACGATGATGAAGACGACGATTTCTAATTAATATATCCTTCTTGAAAAGAAATATAAAGGCATTTTCAGTAAATGAAATGCCCAACTTAAGAGAGCAAATACTACAATGGATTCAACCATTTGGTGTTTGCTCTTTTTTAGATAACCATCAATACAACTTACCTCATCATTCCGTGGATTGCCTGGCGGCCGCAGGTGCATTGCAGGTAATCAGCGGAGCCAATACAGCAGCTTCCATTGATGCCTTTTATAAAGAAGAACAAGACTGGCTATTTGGTCATTTTTCTTACGAATACAATACACCCCAGAATTTAAGAATGCAAATCCCGCATCCTGCAGGATTCAGCGACGCTTTTTTTTTCAGACCCGATCATGTGCTGCATCTGAGCAATCAGGAACTCACTATTGAGTCTTATTCCAGGGATCCGGAAACCATTTTCAGGGAAATCGGCAATATCAAAATCAAAGAAGGGGTGCAGCATTCCATTCATTGTACCCCCAGAACCAGCGGAGAAGATTATTTACAAACCATTCAACATTTATTGAGTCATATTCAGGATGGTGACTGTTATGAAATTAATTTCTGTCAGGAATTCTTTGCGGAAAATACAACACTTGATCCGGCTGCTGTATACCGTCAGCTGACCCGATTGTCGCCCAATCCTTTCTCCTGTTATTACAAGGAAAAGAATGCCCATTTACTATGTGCCAGCCCGGAAAGATGGCTCAAAAAAGCAGGCAATGAATTGTTATCGCAACCAATTAAGGGTACGCTCAAAAGAGACCTGAATAATTTGGATGCTGACAAACAATTAAGGGATCAGCTGTCCAACAGCTTAAAAGACAAAAGTGAAAATGTGATGGTAGTGGATCTTGTAAGAAACGATTTAAGCCAGGTTTGCAAAGCAGGTTCTGTTAAAGTTTCAGAACTATTCGGCATTTACAGTTTTCCTCAGGTGCATCAAATGATTTCAACCATTACAGGAGAACTCTTGCCGGGCAAAGGGATGAAAGAAATAATTCATTCAGGCTTTCCGATGGGCAGTATGACAGGAGCTCCAAAGAAAAGGGTAATGGAACTGATTAGACAATATGAACCCATAGAAAGGGGAATCTTCTCTGGAGCGGTAGGTTATATTAAACCCAATCAGGACTTTGACTTCAATGTGGTTATTAGAAGCATTTTATACAACGATGCCAACAAATACCTGAGCTACCTGGTTGGCAGTGGCATTACTATTTACAGTGACCCGGAACAGGAATACCAGGAATGTTTATTAAAAGCCAAAGCCATTGAAGGCGTTTTAGGCAATTGATTCATTCTTTTGTTCAATAAAAGAGAGCAACTCATCTCTTCCCAGATTTTTTTCTGCACTGGTTACAAAATGCTGAGGCAGAAACTGCCAGCTGCTTCTTAAGATGGCAAAAAAAGCTTCGATATTTCTGGCAACTACAGCTGGTTTCTCCTTGTCGGTTTTGGTAAACACCAGGCTAAAAGGAATCTGCCACTTATCCAGCTGACTAATGAATTCCAGATCAATTTTCTGTGGTTCGTGTCTGCTGTCGATTAATACAAAAACATTAATCAGGTTTTCTCTTTTGCGCAGATAATTTTCAATCATCTGTTCCCAGCGTCTTCTTGTGCTCTGTGCAATTTTGGCGAACCCATAACCAGGCAGATCCACCAGGTACCATCTGCTAAATCCCTTGGCATGTTTCTGAGAACTCTCAATTTCAAAGTGATTGATCAGCTGGGTTTTCCCGGGTGCAGAAGAAGTTTTTGCCAGCTTATTATTCTTACAAAGCATATTAATTAAAGAAGACTTACCCACATTGCTTCGCCCGATAAATGCATACTCAGGTCTATCGGGTTTGGGACAAGCTTTAAAGTCCGCATTTGAAATCAGGTAAGTTGCTTTTTTAATTTCCATACTGCAAATTAAACAAAAGCCCCCACCAACTAACGTTTGGCAGGGGCTAATCTTTGATAAGCCATATTAAATCTAACTTATATGCTATAAGTTATCTCTTAACTCCCCCAATTAAAAACTGGCTTTCAGGCTAAGAGAAAGGTTTCTGCCCGGAGCAGAGATACCGCTGGCGAAATAGCGATAATTTTTATCGAAGATATTCTCCAGCGAAACCTGAAACTGCAAAGCAGATTTTATCTGCAATGCTGTTCTCAAATTCACGGTATGCCAGGAAGGCATTCCATCGGGTGTGGCATATTGCAGGTTATCTTCTCCGTTGGGATTATAATCGGCAAGTCTTTTCCAGCCGTTGAACAAAACGAACAACTCTGCATTCCATTTCTCACCGGATTTTTTTAACGCGAATCTTCCGTGTGTTGGAGGAACATGATCCAGTGGAATACGTCCATTTACTGCGTCGGTAAATTGTCCCCTTGTAATATTAACCACCCCTTCTACATTTAGCTTCGGCATAATTTGCAAGGATGCATTTACACTAAAACCATAGATATGGGCTTTGGCTTTGTTTTGCAATGCATACACGGCACTTTTAACCCCACTGTAAAAAATACTATCCTGGTTATTAAATAAAAACTTGTCTAAAACCAGTGCATTGGTGAAAGAAGTGTAAAATACCGCAGCACCAAAACTGAAGCGCTCCCCGTATTGCTGAACATTCGCTTCAATATTATAAGTGTATTCAGGTTTAATCTGCAAATTGGGCACAACCACCAGGCCTGTTCTGGAATCAAACACTTTAGCCAGATCGTCTATATTCGGAGAACGAAAGCCGGTACTGAACACCAGCGCAGCTCGCAGATTATTCGGACTGGCATAAACCACACCAATATTTCCGGTGATTGCTTTATTTACCTGCCTGACTTTCGTAAAAGGAAAGCGGGTTAACCCTGTATCAACAAATTGCGCGTTCAACTGAACCAAATTGAATCTCAGCCCTTGATTCAGGGTAAAATGCTGATTAATCTTATAGGTATGCTGGGCAAAAACCGCATGCGTACTCATACTGGTTGGACCATCCGAATAACGGGTAGTTATTCTGGATTTATTCCCGGAAACAATATTGACTCTTTCAGCAGTAGAACGCAGAAAATTAGAATAGGACTCTGCACCCACATGCAGTTCATGATTGCCTGCATAATGTTTGGCATCAAAGTTTACGCCAAATACCTGAATTCTCTCCCAGCGAAAATCCTTGTTGTTGTTTTGAAATCTTCGGGTAATTCTGCTTTCCTCAATATCCTGAAAACTGGTAGTCAGTTTCAGGTCCTGGAAAAATCCATTCTGTTCTTTGGCACTTAACTGATAAGCAGCCATATTTCTGATTTGCGGTCCATAATACCATTCAGCAAATACAGGCGTATTTCCTGTTTTTTCGGAAAGACGGTCATACCTGGGGATATCACTGCTATTAGAAAACTGAAGATTAAATACATGCTGTATTTTGTCGCTGGCCTGATACAAAAATTTCTGCGTAACATCCACCTGCTTATACCCTGAAGCAATTTGCTTATTCGGATTAGGATTGGGAACAGAGACATCTGTATTGCCAGAACGAATAACATAAAAGTCCTTTTTACCAAAATTGGGATAAGCTGCAGAACGTTGGTTTCCCTGAATTAAATCGCCAAAGCTTCCGTAGGTTACTGAGGTAAAAGAGGCCCATTTTTTCCCTCCAATATTAAATTGAATATTCCCCCTGTTCTCCTGAACGGCTGAACCATATCGCAGAGTGGCCGAACCGGTCACTTCTGTTTTATTGGTTGACGACAGAACCGGATTCCGCGTAGTCAGGCTGATTACGCCGCCCAAAGCATCGCTGCCAAATAAGGTAGAAGAAGGTCCGTATAAAATTTCAATACGGTCCAGTACCATATTATCCACGGTGATAATATTCTGCAAATGTCCCGCACGGTAAATGGCATTGTTCATTCTAACGCCATCCACCACGGTTAAAATTCTGCTAGCTTCAAAGCCCCTGATAACGGGACTTCCCCCTCCTTGCTGACTTTTTTGAACAAATAGCTTACCCGACTGAATAATGGCATCCGCTGTGTTATTCTGAAAATTTAATTGTGGTTTGTTGTTAATGATATCAATGGTTTGCGCCACCCGTTTTAGCTTTTCAGCAAAACGGCTGGAATATACCATTACATCATCTAACAAGGTTATTTTGTTTTGAACACTATCCTTTGTGTTTTGTGCATTTGATATAGATACAGCAAACAGCATAGGAATAATGGTCAATACTCTCTTGATCATTGATTCTATGTTTAATAATAAAAAATAGCCTGAGCTAGGTTGCAATAAAAAAACGTTACATAGAATCAACCCCTTGGTGGAGGCACAATAATATCAAGATAAATATGTTTGGTCCATTGAGATGCAGTAAAAAAAATCCGGACATGAGAAATCCAATGAACAGGCAATTGTAAACCCTGTTGCACTACACCCATAGATTGAATAACAATGAGCTTAACTAGAAAATCTTTGAACTTTCCCTTATGGTGTATTAGCTGATTGGTTTTTTCGTGAATAGCCTGTTCCCTGTGATCCGTTAATCCATCTACCTGATAACGACCATCAGCCAACTGAGTAAAAGCTACAACGTCGAACATAACCCCGCGAATCTTCATTTCCCTCCTCTCTTCTACCCAGGTAAATTCATGGCGTTCTAAAACAAATCTTTCCAGTTTGTCAGATGCAAGTGCCTTCTCCATTTCTAGTTTTACCCTTTGCTTCTGCAATTGTAAAAATGCAAATAACAATAAAGGCAAAGCCTGAATGGCAAGTAAAATTCCAACAACCAGTTTGCGGGGAGTCAATCTCTGCTATTTCTTCTTTTTCATAATAAGGCTATCTGCAGGATACCTTGCTTTCATGGTATCTCTAACTGCCAATGACCAGTTCATCAGCATATCTTTCTCCTCATTTGTTAAAATGGCGTTTCTGTGCACTACAGTGTACGATTCCAAAGGCATTTCACCTCCTTTAACCTCATCGAACACTTCTTCCAGTTTGTGAAACTGTTTGGCCAGTCTGTAGCTGGCAAACTCATTAAAATTCAAATGCTTCTTGCCGTCTTTTACATGATCATCCAACCACCAGGCCAGGGGCTGGATTTCAGCATACCAGGGATACACGGTTTGGTTACTGTGACAATCGTTACAGGCTTTCACCAATATCTGATCTACTTCTGCTGGTACCGCATAAAGCGTACTGATATCATTCTCTTTCTTTCCGGAAAGATTTTTTTCAGGTCTGAATGCCTGAAGAACCAGTAATACAACCAATAGCGCAATCAATACTTTTTTAAACATGTTTAAAAGTTTAGTGGGTTAAGATGGTCCCTGTCATGTCTGAAGGAACCGGAATATTCATGAAGGAAAGAATGGTTGGAGCAATATCGCCTAATTTTCCGGGTTTCACTTCTCCTCTCCAGGTCTTATCTATCACAAACAGCGGAACAGGGTTCAATGTATGGGCTGTATTGGGCGATCCGTCTTCATTTATCAGGTAATCTGCATTTCCGTGATCGGCAGTTAAAAAGATGGTATAGCCGTGTTCCAGCGCCAGCGTTACAATCTTGCCAACACAGCGGTCTACTGTTTCAACCGCTTTTACAACTGCTTCAAATACCCCTGTATGACCCACCATATCTGCATTGGCAAAATTCAGACAAATAAAATCAGCTGATTCTGCAGCAATTTCAGGCAGTAATTTTTCTGTGAGTTCCGCTGCACTCATTTCAGGTTGTAAATCATAAGTGGCCACTTTGGGTGATGCCGCCATAATACGGGACTCCCCTTCAAAAGGCAGTTCCCTTCCCCCACTAAAGAAAAAAGTTACATGAGGATACTTTTCTGTTTCAGCAATTCTGATTTGCTTTTTACCATGGGCTGCCAACACTTCCCCAAGCGTATTCGTAAGATTATCGTTTTCGAATACAACATGAACATTTTTAAATGTCTGGTCGTATTGTGTCATGGTTGTATAATGCAATTGCAGGGGCTGCATCTGATGTTCAGGAAAAGCCTGCTGCGTAAGCACTTCGGTAATTTCCCTGCAACGGTCTGTTCTGAAATTGAATGCAATTACCACATCACCTTCAGCAATGGTAGCAGTAGGCTGACCATTCGTATCCGTAATAACAGTAGGTAAAATAAATTCATCGGTAACACCCGCTTCATAGCTTTTTGCAATGGCTTCCGCTGCTGAGCCAGCATTATTCCCTCTGGCATGAACCAGACAGTGATAGGCCAGCGCTACTCTTTCCCAACGCTTGTCTCTGTCCATGGCATAATAGCGACCGGATACAGTGGCAATGGTACCCGTTGAAGTTTTCAGATGGTTTTCCAGGGATTGAACATATCCCAATCCGCTTTTTGGATCGGTATCCCTGCCATCTGTAAATGCATGGATATATACATTTTGTAAACCCTGTTCATGAAAAATACTACAAAGGGCTTTTAAATGATTGGTATGAGAATGCACTCCTCCGTCACTTACCAAACCAAGCAGGTGTAATTTTTTACCCGGTTTTCTGGCTTCTTCTATGGCGGCCAGTAAAGCAGGATTATTGGCGAGAGACCCATCTCTAACTGCCACATTAATTCGCTGTAACTCCTGATACACAATTCTGCCTGCGCCCAGATTCAGGTGACCAACTTCACTGTTGCCCATCTGTCCTTCGGGTAAACCAACTTCTTCACCACAGGTAGTTAATGTTGTATTGGGATATTGATGATATAATGAACTCACAAAAGGCACATGGGCATGCTGGATTGCGTCGGCCGCTTTTACCTGACCCAGCCCCCATCCATCCATAATAATTAATATAACTTTCTTACTCATGCGTTAAAGTTAACTTTTTTATCATTCGGCTTTTGGCTGTACATTTATCAGAGAGAAAAAAAAGGCCGATTTTGGCATGATTATAGCAGATTTTAAGGTTAAATGGATTTTATGAAGCACTGGATAATGACGATTTGTTTTTTATTGGGGGGATTGATCACTGCTCAGGCACAATCAGACACCGATATGGTTGTACGTGCATTAAAGACAGGCAATCCAGAAATGATCACCACATATCTGGATGATTTTGTAGACCTTAAGTTATTAGATAAGGATGAAGTTAAAAACATGAGCAAAAATCAGGCTGCCATGGCTTTAAAATCATTCTATGCCGAACAGAGCGTAAAAGGATTCGAGAAAGTGTCCGAAGGAGGAAAAGGTACACTGATTTATATATTGGGTAAATTAACCACTTCAGGAAAAAGTTTCAATATCACGGTTCAATTAAAACAAAAAGCGGGTAATTTTTATATTATTACCATGCGTATCAGTTAAGCTACTTACATGAATTCATTTGATATTGCCTTAGCCAATTTAGTAGAACAAGCAATTAAAGAAGATGTTGGAAATGGAGATCATTCCACATTAAGCTGTATCCCGAAAGATTTGAAAGGGAAGGCAGTGCTTAAAATTAAAGAAGAAGGAGTGCTGGCTGGTGTATCCGTAGCGGAAAAGATTTTCAGACAACTGGAGCCCGGGGTCATCCTTTCTTTATTTAAGCAGGATGGAGAACAGATGTCTGTTGGAGAAATTGCATTTGAAATTGAAGCGTCCGTACACACCATTTTAAAAGGAGAAAGACTGGTATTGAATTGCATGCAGCGCATGAGTGGAATTGCTACCCTAACCAGACAGTACACCCGCATATTGGAAGGCTATCATACCCGATTACTCGACACCAGAAAAACAACCCCGAATTTCCGTTTACTGGAAAAAGAAGCAGTAAGAATTGGAGGAGGAACCAACCACCGTTTTGGCTTATACGATATGATCATGTTAAAAGACAATCATATTGATTATTGCGGCGGAATTATAAAAGCCATTGAGAAAGCCTATGCCTATTCACAGGCAATGAGCAAACCACTTAAAATTGAAGTGGAAACACGCAGCCTGGAAGACATTAACATTATTTGCAATAAAGCGCTGGACAAAGTAGACCGCATTATGCTCGATAACTTTAACCCGGAACAAATAAAAGATGCCCTGGCCATTATTCAGGGCAGGGTTGAAACAGAAGCAAGCGGAGGAATTCACCTGCAAAACATAGTAGACTATGCAAAAACAGGCGTAGACTTCGTTAGCGTGGGAGGACTTATTCACCAGGCAAGAAGTTTAGACCTTAGTTTAAAAGCCAGCTTCGTGAAATAAATAGGGGGATTCAAGAAATAAATATTTATCGGCTTTCTAAATTTTGTAATTTACCGGCATCAGAAAATACAGCATGAAGCCAGCTCTCAAGAAGATCATTCATCTTTTTTGTTTTGCCCTTTCTTATTTTACGGTTATGATAAGTCATGCTCAATCCTTTTCCAAGGATAGTATTGATGCAATAATCAAAAAAGAGACTGGCATAAGAGAAAAGGCGGCTTTATTGAATTACTACGCAGACTTGCTTGCCGACAAGAACACCCTACTGGCAATCAGTTATGCCAATCAGGCATTGTTAGTAAGCACACAACAAAAATTACATAAGGAAAAAGGGAAGGCTCTGAATAATCTTGCATGGATTAAATATCGAAAAGGGGATTTTACTTCGGCATTTGAACACAGTACTCAAGCCTTGAAATGGAATGAAGAAATGGGAAATTTGCCAGAGCTCGCAGCCTCCTATCGTTGCATGGCTTCTGTATATAATAGTCAGACCAATTTTAAAAAAGCAATTGAACTCTTTAAAAAAGACCTGGAATTACATACCCGTCTCTCAGACAAAAAAAGCGTTGGTAGAGCCCTGAACAATATTACCTTTTGCTTTTTGAGAGAAAAGTTGAATGACAGCGCCCGTTACTACAATCAATTAGCTTTGAGTTATAATCAGAAACTCAACGACGATTATCTTCTTGCTTTTTCCTATAGAAATATGGGGGACCTTTTTGAATTCAATGGAAAGAACGATAGCGCAAGATTGTATTATTCCAAAGCCATTGAGAAGGCAGAAAAGGTTAATAGCATTCAATTACAACTAACAGCGAGATATAGAATTGGCAGAAATTTAAGTAGCGAGAAAAAATACACAGAAGCAATCAAATACCTGGAAAAAGCACTGGCATTGGGTATTCAAATGGGAGCTAAGTCAGAAACATCGCTGATTTATAATTTACTATCTCTTGCCTACGAGGGAAATGGACAATATAAAGATGCTTTTCTGGCTCAAAAAAAATACAGTGCCCTGAACGACTCTTTATACCAGGAAAAAAGCAGATCCAAACTGGCTGAAATGCAGGCAAAGTTCGAGGCCGAAAAAAAACAATCAGAAATCAATCAACTGAAGAAAGAAAAGCAGCAGCAGGAAAAAGAAGGCCGGCAAAAGACTTTTCTGAATATTTCATTGATTGTTACTTCACTCATTTTTATCATAATGCTGGTAGTAATTTGGAGGAGAAATAAATTTAAAACAGTCACCAATTTATTACTGAAACAACAGAAAGAAGAACTGGAAGAAACCTTATTATTAAAAGATAAAGTCTTCTCCATTGTTTCACACGACTTAAGGTCTCCCATAGCTTCCCTGAACGCCGTATTACCTATGCTAGACCCGGATACACTAGATAAAGAAAGTTACCACGAATTAAAAGACAAGCTTTCGCAACAGGTACAAAATCTGCATTATGTGCTAGACAATCTGTTGATCTGGTCAAGATCCAGAATGAAAGGCATTTCAGGCAATGAAAGTTCACGCTTTGTGCTAAAAAATCAGGCAGATATTTCCGTTAAACTCCTGAAAGCCTTAGCTCAGCAAAAAGAGATCAACATTATTAATCAGATTGACGGCAACCTGTTTTACTCGGCGGATTCTCAGCATTTCGACATTATCATTAGAAATTTAATACTGAATGCCATCAAATTCACGCCGGAAAAAGGCATGATACAACTAAACAGCGAAGTAACAGACAGCCATATCCATATATCGGTTTCAGACAATGGTGTGGGCATGACACAGGAACAGGTAAATCGTCTTTTTCAATTAAAAACCCATTTTACCACCCCTGGAACACAAAAAGAAAAAGGGACCGGACTTGGACTTTTAATTTGTGCGGAATATGCCGCTGCCAATAACTGGAATATCCAGGTAAAAAGCGAACCAGGCAAAGGCAGTCAATTTTCCATTATTTTACCTAAAAAAGCAGCATGAGCAAGAAAAATACCGCAGACAGAGCTGGCTTCGTTTACAGCACCGATCCTAATTTTCAATTCAACAGAGAGGACGAAAATCCTCTGGAAACCTTGCCCCCCGCCGATCAGCGACTATGGATTCAGCTAGACAAAAAACAAAGAGGGGGCAAAATAGTTACCCTGATAACCGGTTTTACAGGTACCGAAGAAGACCTGGAAAAACTGTCTAAGCAACTGAAAAATTTTTGTGGAACGGGTGGGAGTGCAAAAGACGGAGAAGCCATTATCCAGGGAGATCAGCGCGACAAGGTCCTGGCTTGGTTACAGAAAAACGGATATTCAAAAACCAAAAAAAAATAGACCCCTAATGAATTATTTTTTGTTAGGAAAAAATTCTAACTTACTGTCATTCTAAAACTTTTCATTCAAACTAATACCATCATGGCAAAAGCAAGTAAAAAGAAAGCAGCTAAGAAAGCCGCTCCTAAAAAAGCCGCCAAAAAAGTAGCCCCAAAAAAAGCAGCTAAGAAAGCCGCTCCTAAAAAGGCTGCAAAAAAGGCTGCTCCCAAAAAAACTGTTAAGAAAGTAGCTAAGAAAGCCGCTCCTAAAAAAGCCGCCAAAAAAGCAGCACCTAAAAAAGCTGCAAAGAAAGCTGCTCCCAAAAAAGCAGTAAAAAAAGCAGCACCTAAAAAAGCCGCCAAAAAAGCAGCACCTAAAAAAGCTGTTAAGAAAGCTGCTCCCAAAAAAGCAGTAAAAAAAGCAGCACCTAAAAAAGCCGCTCCTGCTAAAAAACCAACCGCCAAGAAGCCAGTTAAAAAAGCAAGTGCACCTGCACCGGTTGCAGCTGCAACACCTGCTGCACCAGCACCTGCACCAGTAGCTACTGAAGCTCCAACCCTGTTTACTCCTGAAACACCAGGAACAGAAAACAACGGTTAATTTTTAGCTGAAACAATATACTCGACCCTGTTTTTATTCAATAAGAGCAGGGTCTTTTATTTTACTCTGTCTAAACACTAAAATGAAAAAAATGAAAAGATGGTTAACCATGCTGACCTGCTTGCTGGCAATTACCCTTCAGGCCCAAGTTGTATCGCCAATTACAGAAAAAACAAAGTCCATGAAAAAAATGGATGGATTTTTTCCTTTCTGGTACGATGCGGCAAACGGCAAAATCTGGTTACTGGTGAATAAAATTAATTCCGAATTTTTATACGTGAATAGTTTACCTGCCGGACTGGGATCCAATGATATCGGACTCGACAGAGGACAATTGGGAGATTCCCGCATTGTGTACTTTCATAAAGTAGGGAAAAAATTATTGCTCATACAACCCAACTACAGTTACAGAGCCAGTTCTGCAGATATTCAGGAACAAAAAGCGGTTGCTGAATCCTTTGCTTCTTCAACATTGGCTTCCTTTTCCATTGAAGCTGAGGAAAATGGGACATACCTGGTAGACATGAGTGCATTCCTGTTAAGAGATGCACATGGTGTTGCAGATAAAATCAGAAGTATGCGTCAGGGAAGCTACGCTTTTAATGAAGCCCGTTCTGCCGTGTATATCAACAACACCAGGAATTTTCCAATGAACTCAGAATTTGAAGCCATGATTAGTTTTGTTGGTGGATCAGATGCCGGAAGATTGGTGAGATCTGTTAGCCCATCTACTGAAGCTATTACTGTAAGGATGCATCATTCTTTTGTTCAGCTTCCCGACAATCAGTATAAACCCAGAAACTATGATATCAGAAGCGGATATTTTGGAAAAAGCTATTTTGACTATAGTAGCGATTTTACGGAACCCATTCAGCAAATGGTTATATCCAGGCATCGTTTATTTAAAAAAGACCCCAACGCAAGCATCAGTGAACCCGTTAACCCAATAGTATATTATCTGGACAATGGAACTCCTGAACCCATACGTTCTGCCTTACTGGATGGAGCAAAATGGTGGAATCAGGCTTTTGAAGCAGCAGGATATAAAAATGCGTTCATAGTAAAAATACTTCCAGACTCTGCTGACCCGATGGATATCCGTTACAATATGATTAACTGGGTACATCGTTCAACCAGAGGATGGAGTTATGGTGCATCCGTAACGGATCCGCGCACTGGAGAAATCATCAAAGGACAGGTAACCCTTGGATCATTAAGGGTAAGACAGGATTATTTAATATTTACCGGATTACTGTCGCCTTACGAGACCGGTAAAAAAGTTCCGGAAACCATGCGCCAGGCGGCATTGCAGCGACTAAGACAATTGTCGGCACATGAAATCGGACATACATTGGGTTTGCAACACAATTATGCATCCAGCGTCAACAACAGAGCTTCGGTAATGGACTATCCGCATCCTGCTGTTGTATTAAACAACAAAGGAGAATTGGATTTCAGCAATGTATACACCAACGAAATAGGAGAATGGGATAAAAGAGCTATCCAGTATGGGTACACCCATTTTGCAGAAGGTATTGATGAAAAAAATGCACTCAATGCTTTGCTAGAAGAAAATCAGCGTAAGGGATTGTTGTTTATTGCAGATGCAGATGCCAGAGCAGCGGGTGGATTCCATCCCGATGCGCATTTATGGGATAATAACACAGACCCTGTAACAGAACTGGAAAATGTATTGGCAGTGCGGAAAAAAGCATTGGAAAAATTCAGCGAGAACGCAATTCGCCCCAATGAACCCATGAGCTTATTGGAAGATGTGTTGGTTCCCGTTTACAATTATCATCGCTATCAATCAGAAGCCGTGAGCAAATTAATAGGTGGAATCAATTACAGTTATAATGTAAGAGGAGACAAACAAGTACAGCCCACGGTTATTCCTGCTGCTACCCAGCTAAAGGCATTACAGGCAGTGCTTAAAAGCTTATCACCAGAGGTACTAACCATACCTAATAAGATTGTGCAAATAATTCCTCCCCGCCCTCCAATGTATTATGGTGTAGGTGAAACTTTTCCTAAAAGAACAGGTATGAGCTTTGACCCATTGGCTGCAGCAGAAGCCCTTACCCATTTTCAATTATCCTTTCTTTTTAATGCAGAAAGAGCCAATCGGTTGGTGCAATTAAAAGCAATGAATGGTACACCTGGCTGGGATGACGTGCTCGATGCCATTATCAATGCAACCTGGAAAGCCGCACCAGAAAAGGGTTTGGCCAGAGAAGTGCAAAAACAAACCCAGCAAATGGCACTGACCTGGTTGCTTGCATTAAGTAAAAATGAACAGGCCAACTATTCTGTACAGGCCATTTGTTTCAACAGACTGGATGCACTGAAAAAGTATGCATCTGCTCAATTAAATAACCCCGCAGACAAAGCTCATTTTAGTTATGCCATTGAAAGGATTAACCATCCCAAAGAAATTGCTTTGCCACAGCACAAGGAAATTCCTCCGGGAGCCCATATTGGTTGTGATTGGGATCTTTAATTGAAA
>CALEST010000345.1 GCA_937907555.1 uncultured Sediminibacterium sp. | reverse complement strand
TGTATATGTTTTAAAACGGCAATATTGGTTAAGGCCTTACATGCATAAAAGAAACGGGCATATACACCGTTAAATGCAGTTTGTAGTGTTTGGTATTGTGCTGTTATTTTTTCTGCATGATATACATACAGGGGAGTTCCAAACTCATTGGCCGCCGCCAGGAGTTGTTCATTCGAAATGCGTAAAGACATGGCCCAAAGATAATCCAAGAATGGCGGATTATACCCGATTTAACAGTCCATTCATCAATCTTATTCTGCAGGATTTTCGTCGGTAGAATTTTCGTCGGCATCGCCTTCTTCTGAATCTCCGGCGGCTTCATTTAAATCGTCGGATTCAGTTCCTTCCACATTCAAATCTGTTTCTTCGCTGGCAACCATTAATGTGCCGTCTTCGTTTACTGTTAGGGAAGAAACGTCACCGTCTATAATGGCTTCATCTGTTGGGTATTCTTCAGAAATAGAGGCACTTACATTGGCATCGGTAAAGTCTTCTGGTCTTACAATGGTACCTTCCACAATCTGGTCTGCCAGTACTTCTTTAATCTTGGGAAGATCAGCAGCACTGTTGATTCCAAAGTAGTCCATAAAGGTTTTAGAAGTAGCGTATACCAATGGTTTGCCTGGCAGTTGTTCGTTTCTGCCGCTGATTAATATCAGTTCTTTCTCCAGTAGTTTCTGAATAGAGTAATCGCTGTTTACACCACGGATGGCTTCTATTTCACCCTTGGTAATCGGCTGTTTGTATGCAATGATGGCAAGAGTTTCCAAAGCTGCATTGGATAAACGCTTCAGGAATTTATCTCCGTTTAGCTGTGCAATGGTCTTGTGGTAATCTTTTTTGGTTAAGAACTGCCATCCGCCACCACTTTCCCTTACTTCAAATGGATAGAATTCGGCAGCGTATTTTTCACGGATGCCTTCTACTGCGGTCTCTACCTGGTCCAATGAAATTCTTTCTTCCAAAAACCCAAAACTGTTGTTGATGAGTTCTACAATGTCCAGCGAAGTCAATGGTTTTTCGCTGGCAAAAATAAGTACTTCAATATGCGGTATGATCTCGCTTAATTCCATAATGATTGTGTAGAATTATCCTTGTAATGCAGCGGCTCCGCTCACGATTTCTGTCAACTCTGTTGTAATAGCAGCCTGACGCGCACGGTTGTAACTGATTTTTAAAGACTTCAGTAATTCGTTGGCGTTCTCACTTGCCTTATCCATTGCAGTCATACGGGCACCATGTTCACTGGCACTGCCGTCTAGTACCGCTTTGAATAATTGGGTATTTAAAATTTTTGGCATCAATTCTGCAATTAGGACGTCTTTAGCAGGCTCGAATATAAAGTCTGCTTTTTTGCTACCTGCCTTGGGTGCCATTTTAGGGATAGGCAAAAACTGTTCTGCTACAAATACCTGTGTAGCAGCGTTTTTGAATTCGCTGTATATAATTTCCACCGCATCAAATTCTTTCTGCTCAAATCCTTTCATGGCAGCTTGTGCAGCAGCTTGTACGGCTTCAAAATTCAAATTGAGGTAAATATCTTTGAACTGGTCGTTTGTTTTATAACCTGCTTTGGTTAAACTTTCCCAGCCTTTCTTTCCAATATTCCAAACCGTTACATTTCCCTTGCTGAACTGACTGGCGTATTTTTCACTCACAGTGTTCTTGGCCAGTTTCACCAGATTGGCATTGTAACCGCCACACAAACCTCTGTCGGAAGTAATTACAATCAACAATACTTTCTCTACAGGTCTTTCCTCTGCCAGTGCAAGGGTAGCGCCCCCTTCAATATTGCTAACAATATTGCTTAGCATTTCCTGCAATTTCTGGGCATATGGACGCATTTGGGTAATGGCATCCTGTGCACGGCGCAATTTGGCCGCACTCACCATTTTCATTGCTTTCGTAATCTGCTGCGTACTTTGTACACTCTTGATTCGGTTTCTAACCTCTTTTAATTGACCTGCCATCGTATCGCTTTAATTGTTAAGTCTAACGGGTTGCAAAAGTAGCTGAAATGGCCATATATTCCAATAAGTTTCCCCGATAATTTACAGGGGTAAACTCAGTCCAATTCCATTGGGGCCTGCCTGAATTTGCAGTTTGGACAGTTGTGATTCCAATAATTTACCATTCCTGCGGTGGTTTCCGTACTGAACCAGGTCAAAAACCAACAAAAATGCACCCTGTAAAAGCAAACTATTGCCAAAACCCGTGTTCCGGAGATTGCCTGTTCTGTTGCCGTTCTCCTTTAAAAACAATCCGGTGGCTATATACGCAACATCAAGGCCGGAATTCAACAAGAGGATTTTTTCGAGTTTTTGCTGGGCCAGATGGTTTTGTGTTAGGGTATACTTCCGGTTCAATTCTTTGCGAAGCTGAATCAACCCCACACTGGCAATACCCAGGTTCACCAGGTTCCAGTAAGCATTCATTCTAAAAAAATGGGGCCCTGAACCTGTGGCATTGGTGGCCGAAATACTGCCCTGAATAATATTAACCCCTGCCCAGGCTGCCAGAATGGTCATATTGGTTTTATTTTGATTGTATCTGTCGGAAGCAATGGAGTCGCTAAATATTTGAAGCGGGACCTGTCTTTCAGCCGTTTGTGCTCCCCCTGCAAAGGGTACCATTAACCCTAAAATAATAACCGTTGATAGAATAGTTATCTGCTTCATTTGCTTCTTAAATCAAAACCTTACCTTTGGCGGCTCTAAATCAGGGTGCCAAATTGACTAAAAATTAATTCTCGCACGCTGTTTGACTGTTAAAATTTTGTACCAGAGCATTTTTAAAAATATGTTGAAGTTTATTTCTAAGTTATTCGGGGGTAGTAAGAGTGAAAAAGATGTGCAACTGATTATGCCCATCATTCAAAAAACCAATCAGTTTTTTCAGCAATATCAGTCATTAACCAATGATGAGCTTAGAAACAAAACGGTTGAATTTAAAGCCCGTATTCAAGAGCACCTGAAAGATGTGGATGCTGCCATAGCAGTAGAAAAGGCAAATGCAGAAGCGTTGCCGGAGTCGGATATTCATGGCAGGGATGCTTTGTACAAGCAGATTGATAAATTAAAGAAAGACCGTGATAAAAAAATTGAAGAAGCCCTGGCGATGATTCAGCCGGAAGCTTTTGCAGTAATAAAAGAAGCAGCCAGAAGATTTAAAGAAAATGA
>CALEST010000344.1 GCA_937907555.1 uncultured Sediminibacterium sp. | reverse complement strand
CTTTTCTAAAATCTTTTGCTGCTGTGCAATCCCCAAAAATACTGGTGCATGGTGGAGGTAAACTGGCAACCAGGGTTGCAGAAGCCATGGGGGTACAGCAACAGATGATAGAGGGTAGAAGAATTACCGACGCTGAAACCCTGAAGATTGTTACCATGGTGTATGCTGGTTTTATAAATAAAAATATTGTAAGCAAACTTCAATCTCAGCAGAATAATGCAATAGGGGTTACCGGTGCTGACGGGAATGCCATTCTTGCGCATAAACGCGTTGCCAAAACCGACTATGGATATGTGGGAGATGTAGATAGCGTAAACACTGATTTTTTTCTACAATTACTGGAGAAGAATATGGTGCCTGTTGTTGCACCCATTACCCATGATGGGGCAGGTCAGTTATTAAATACCAATGCAGATACAATGGCGCAATCTATTGCCACTGCAATGGGCAAATTGTATGATGTTACTTTAATTTATTCATTTGAAAAATCGGGTGTTTTGTTGGATGTGCAGGATGAATCTTCCTGTATTTCTGTATTAACATTAGCCTATTATCAATCGCTCAAAGAAAAGCAGCTGATTTTTGCGGGAATGATTCCTAAATTAGACAATGCCTTTGCCGCAATCCATGCAGGAGTTGCCAAAGTGATCATTGGTAATGCTGCTGTACTTCCCGATTTAATGGAAGGCAAGGCTGGAACAACAATTCAATATGGCTGATATAGAAACACTATATAATGAAGCACTTATTCTTTTGCAGGAATTGATTTCCATTCCTTCTTTTAGCAAAGAAGAATGGAATACCGCAAATGCAATTGAAAAATTCCTCAACAAAAAGGCGATACCGGTCAACAGACATTTGAACAATGTTTGGGCACTGAACCAATATTTTGATCCGAACAAACCAACGATTTTATTAAACTCTCATCATGATACGGTTAAGCCGAATGCAGGTTATACAAAAGATCCCTTTGCTTCAATAATTGAAGCCGATAAGTTGTTTGGCTTAGGCAGCAATGACGCAGGGGCTTCCCTTGTTTCCCTGATTGCTAC
The DNA here is from genome assembly GCA_937907555.1 of uncultured Sediminibacterium sp. GTDB lineage: Bacteria > Bacteroidota > Bacteroidia > Chitinophagales > Chitinophagaceae > Sediminibacterium. The sequence continues at coordinate 1,951 of CALEST010000344.1, read as the reverse complement.
TTTCACTCATTATTATCCGAAGCAGGATCTGGCTTACAATATTGTATTGGCTGCAACAGCTGAGGAGGAAATTTCGGGACTCAATGGTGTAGCGGCTTTAATCCCCCTGTTGCCAACCCCTGCGTTCGCTATTGTAGGTGAACCTACTTTGTTGAATCTGGCCGTAGCTGAAAGAGGGTTATTGGTAATTGATGCAAAGGCAAAAGGTGTTGCCGGACATGCGGCGAGAGAAGAAGGGGAGAATGCTTTGTACAAAGCCGTTAAAGACATTCAGTGGATACAGCAGTATCAGTTTGAAAGAATAAGTGAATGGCTGGGTCCAGTAAAAATGACGGTCACTTCTTTTAACACAGATAACAAACAGCACAATGTGGTTCCGGCTACGGCTGAATTTATCATTGATATCCGTGTGAATGAATTGTATCATTTCAATGAAATTCTGGCAACCTTATCTGCAAATCTGCAAAGTGAATTTGCTCCCAGAAGTACCCGCTTACAATCTACGGGTATTGATGTTGCCCATCCGATTGTACAGGCAGGGATAAAGCTGGGGAAAAGTTGCTATGGAAGCCCTACTACCAGTGATAAGGCGCTGATGCCCTTTCCGGCATTAAAAGTTGGTCCTGGAGACAGTGCCAGAAGTCATACAGCAGATGAATTTGTATATCTGCATGAAATTAAAAATGGAATTGAGTTTTATATTAACCTTTTAAAACAGGTGCTATGAAATTATGGAGCAAGGAAAACACAGCCACTACCGTTGCTGTTGAACAGTTCACGGTAGGTAAAGACAAAGATTTTGATGCCCTATTAGCCCCCTTTGATGTATTGGGTTCTATTGCCCATGTTACCATGTTGGCTCAGATTGGTTTGTTGACTGCTGAAGAAAAAAATATGCTGATAAAGGAGCTGCAGAAAATATATGTGCAGGTTTCTGAGCCCGGTTTTTCTATACCGGAAGGCGTAGAAGATATACACTCATATGTGGAATGGTTGCTGACACAGCAACTGGGAGATTTGGGAAAGAAAATTCACAGTGCCAGAAGCAGGAATGATCAGGTGCTGGTGGATATTAAATTATACCTGCGAAATGAAATCAAAAGCATTGCAGAACAAACGCAGTCTTTGTTTCATTTACTACAGGCACAAAGTGAAAAATTTAAAAATCATTTATTGCCAGGGTACACACATTTGCAATTGGCCATGCCTTCCTCTTTCGGTTTATGGTTTGGTGCCTATGCAGAAAGCCTGGTTGATGATTTAATTGTGCTGGAAGCTGCTTATCAGGTTGTGAATAAGAACCCGTTGGGATCAGCGGCCGGATATGGATCTTCCTTCCCGATTAACCGAACACTCACCACAGCATTACTTGGATTTGAACACTTAAACTACAATGTAGTGTACGCCCAGATGGGCAGAGGTAAAACAGAAAGGATTGTTGCTGCTGCCTTGGCCAATATTGCCGATACCCTGGCGAGAATGAGCATGGATGCCTGCTTGTATCTGAATCAGAATTTCGGCTTCATTAGTTTTCCTGCTCAGTTAACAACAGGCTCGAGTATCATGCCCCACAAAAAAAATCCGGACGTTTTTGAACTGACCCGATCCTACTGTAACAGAATTAAGGCCCTGCCCAATGAAATTATTTTGATGACCACCAATCTGCCTTCTGGCTATCAGCGTGATTTGCAACTCCTGAAAGAACATTTGTTCCCGGCATTTGCCGAATTGAGTAATTGTTTGCAGATGATGGAGTTGATGATCAGCAATATTTCCGTAAAGGAAAATATTGTTCATGCAGAGCAATATCAGTTTATGTTTAGTGTAGAGGAAGTGAACAAACTGGTTCTGCAGGGCGTGCCCTTCAGAGATGCCTATCAGCAAGTGGGAAATGCGATTGAAAAGGGTCAGTTCAGTTATTCAACCCAGATCAACCATACCCATGAAGGAA
>CALEST010000343.1 GCA_937907555.1 uncultured Sediminibacterium sp. | reverse complement strand
TAGAATCCAGTGGTTACCAGGTCGCGCATGGAGTTGAAAAAGGCAACCCCTTGTGCCAGTTCTTTGGGTGCTTTGTTGGGATAGGCAATGGAGTCTACTACCTTTAATTGTTGCGCCGCAGAAAGGTTTACAAAAGCCTTTTCATACAATTTATAGCAATGCAGATCTAACCAGCGCAAACCGCCTCTGAGCGGTGTCTGATGCGAAGGCATGTCTTTTACTATGAACTCAATGAATTCCGGCACTTTGGCTTCACTGGCACTGCCACTCACTTCGTCTTTTGGAATGATAATATCTCCCAACACCGTAATGGTGGCCATTTCGTGTTCGGTAAAGAACTTAGGTTCTTTCTCTATTTTGGCCAGGTAAGCTTTTTCTTCCAGCATGCGATCTGCTAAAGCAGCGTCAGCAGAACTGGCAATATTTTTTTTATCAGCACTGGTGCAGGCTTCTACCAAAACACCGGCACCAACGGTGCCAATCATGAGTGCTTTAATCGATTTTCTCCTGTCCATATTATAAGTTTTGTTTTTTCATTTCATCAATAATGTATTCACTGGCGCGCATACTCAATGCCAGAATGGTCCAGGTAATATTCTTGTCGGCCTGAGATACAAACTGAGACCCATCTACGCAGAACAGGGTTTTACAATCGTGCGCCTGACTCCATTTGTTCAGGGCTGATGTTTTTTTATCGTTACCCATTCTTACGGTTCCTGCTTCGTGAATAATATTTCCGGGATTAGACAAACCATAATTATTAGACGCATCGTCATCTGCTCCCCAGGTAATCACTGCTCCCATATTGTGCATGATTTCCTTGAAAGTTTCTTTCATATGCTTGGCCTGCTTTATTTCATATTCGGAATGACGGGTATTGAAACGCAAAACAGGAATACCCCATTTATCTACCACTGTCGGATCAATTTCACAGTAGTTGTTGATATCGGGCACCGACTCTCCTCTTCCTGCCATACCTACGCCCGCACCGTAGAAAAAGCGCACGTCTTCTTTTAAAGATGCACCGTATCCACCGGCTTCCTTGGTTTTACCATTTACCTGGTACTTACCATTGAGTCCTTGCATACCCATGCCAAATCCATAAGCGGGCTGACTCATGCCTCCCCAGTATTCAATATGGTAACCTCTTGGAAAATCCAGTTTTTTATTGTCTAACCACCAGGGCGTATATACGTGCATGCCACCTACTCCGTCTTCGTTGTAACGCTTTCTGCCAAAGAGTTCCGGCAGAACACCTCCCATGGCCGCCCCTGTAGAATCGTGCAAATACTTTCCTACTACATTGCTTTCATTGGCCAATCCATTCGGATGTCTTTTAGACTTTGAGTTCAACAACAAACGAGCGGTTTCGCAGGTACTCGCTGCTAATATTACTACACGACCATTTACCTGGTATTCCTGACTGTCTATTTTGTTTACATAAGAAATGCCGGTAGCCAGTCCTTCTGCGTTCGTGATCACTTCACGGGCCATTGCCTGTGTAATTACATCAACATTTCCTGTTTTCAAAGCGGGCTTCACCAAAACTGAACCAGATGAGAAATCACCATACACTTTACAGCTTCTGTTGCACTGTGCACAGAAGAAGCAAGCACCACGCTCTTCATTAATTTTTTTGGTAAGAATAGACAAACGGGAAGGGATTACCGGAATACCAATTCCCGTTGCGGCTTTCTTAATCATCAGTTCGTGCAAACGGGGTTTGGGTGGAGGCAAGAAAATACCATCCGGATCATTCTCTAATCCCTCATTGCTACCAAATACACCAATGAGTTTGTCAATCTTATCGTAGTAAGGTTTTACGTCTTCGTAGCCAATAGGCCAGTCTTCGCCCAAACCATCAATGCTTTTTCTTTTGAAATCCTTGGGACCAAAACGCAGGGAAATTCTTCCCCAGTGATTGGTACGTCCACCCATCATACGGGCTCTCCACCATTCAAACTTCTGACTACCGGGAGCTTGTGTGTAAGGCTCGCCATCAATCTCCCAGCCCCAGTAACAGCCGTCAAAATCCCCAAAGGGTCTGAACTTGGTACTGGCACCTCTTCTGGGTGATTCCCATGGATTTTTTAATTGAGACGAGTTAACGGCAGGATCGTAATCTTCTCCTGCTTCCAGCAAACAAACTTTCAATCCGGCTTTAGACAATGTATAGGCAGCCATTCCACCACCTGCACCTGAACC
>CALEST010000342.1 GCA_937907555.1 uncultured Sediminibacterium sp. | reverse complement strand
GCAGATGGCATTAGAATGAGTACAGAATATGCCATCCTGAATGCCAACTACATGAAGGCAAGGCTGGAGAAGCATTACCCTATTTTGTACACCGGTAAAAACGGAACCTGTGCACACGAATTCATTGTAGACCTAAGACCATTTAAACAGTCAGCGGGTGTGGAAGCAGAAGACGTAGCCAAGCGTTTGATTGACTATGGTTTCCACGCACCTACCATGAGTTTCCCTGTTGCAGGAACCATCATGATTGAACCTACTGAAAGCGAAGACAAGGCAGAACTGGATCGCTTCTGCGATGCATTGATTGCCATTCACGGTGAAATCAAAGACATAGAATCTGGTAAGGCAGATAAGGCCAACAATCCATTAAAAAATGCACCGCATACACAAGCTGTGGTATGTGCAGACGAATGGACCCGTCCTTACAGCAGACAGGAAGCAGCTTTCCCATTGTATTATGTAACCCTGAACAAGTTCTGGCCAAGTGTGGCAAGGGTAAACAATACACACGGAGACAGAAACCTGATCTGTACCTGTGAACCTGTTTCAAGTTATGCAGAGGAAAACGCTTAATTCAAACGCCCCCCCTTATTAAAACTAAGGTGGCAACAAATTAAATAGACAGAGCGCTCCGGTTTTTATCGGGGCGCTTTTTTTTGAGCAGGTGGATCAGTTCATTTTTATCCTTCAAAGATTTTTCTAACAATACAATGCGCTCCTGTAGTAGTTGCACAATTTCCAATTCAGGATCTTCTTCTGTAGAGTAAGGAAATGCATGCCGCAGCATTCTCCCCTTGCCCGTCAGCAGCCAGTAAATATTCAGATCGGGAAAGCAAGCCTGAATTTTCAACAGTACTTCGGAACCCATGGTTCCCTTCCCTCTTTTTTGTTTGCCCAGGTATCCATTGCTCAGGTCGCAGGCATGTTCAAAAGCATAGGCACTGATGTTCTGGTGTTCCAGGTATTGATACAAACGGTCCAGTAAACGCATAAGCCATTTTATTACCAAATTAGCCAACGCGAGTAGCGAAAAGTATAGAAAAATACGCGTAAATCCTGGTGAAATAACGGAATTCAGCCAGTAAGGACATACCAACTACCCGTGATTTTTAAAAAGGGGAAAGGCTTAAAAAGCCAAAATTGCCTATCAACCTAAATTTTAGGTAAACAAATACAACCAAATGATTGACAGGCAATTAATTAATGTTATTGGATATTAAAAACGAAGCCGTTTTACAATTGCTTTCAAATAAGGGTATAGATTAGTATGCTGAAAATTCAGAAAATAGACAGAACTTAGAAGTTGAATTGTTTTAAGAAACGTACCACCCCCCTACTATCCGTACTTAAAACGAAGCGAATTGCATTTTATTTTCTGAACTTAAAAAAAAAGATATGTCTCGTTTATTAACAGGCATTGTTTTGGTGGGATTAGGGCTGTTCACCAGCTGTGCCGGCGGAAAAAGCAGCAGCAGCTCTAAAGGCTATTTAAAAAGCAGCACTCCACAGAACAACCCTGCAGCAAACAATTCATATGCTCCGCCCAGCAATGCAGCGTCTATTGACAAGAGTCAGTACGTAGCTTTTTCACGCGAATTGCAAATGAAACTCATGGCCTACAATGTAGACGTGAAGAGAGTTCAATTTTACATTGACCAGAAACTGGTTTTAACCCGCGCACTGGACAGTGCCAAGGCAGAAGTGGCTTCGGGCAGTGTTCGTTTCATTAATGGCAAACTCATCAACGAAATCATTATCCCTGCGTACACACCCGGCATCATTGAATCTGCCGATTTAAATGGTCTGCGCGTAAGTTTCGAAAACGGAAACAGCTTCTTGTTTGTACCAGCCGAAGGCGAAGACAAGTTTGTAGTAGCAGGGAATAACTGGGACAACGGAACCGTAGAAGTTCCCTATGATAAAAATATTTACAGAGCCGCTGCTGCCGTAACCAATGGCAGTGTAGCCGATGTGAAGCTGGTGGTTAAACTCACCGATGTTACCAAGAGTGACAAGAAAACCCGTACCCTTCAAGGCAGAAAGTTGGGTTTATAAGACTTTCAACAAATTTAATCCTTGCCTTACATCAAGCACCCTTCGGGGTGCTTGTTTGTTTATAGTTATCCCTAAGGCTTGGGGGACGAGGTTTGATTGATTGATTAAGGCTTCTTGAAATCGAATAAAGTGGCGGTAAATATGGCACGTTCTCTTTTCTTGAAGATCACGTCCCAGTTGCCTTTGTAGCGAAGGGTTTTAGGTACAATAATATCATTGCCCAGGTTAATCATTTCCACTTCCATGCTAACATCGAAATCGTAGACACCTGCCTTATAACTCAGGGCATAATTGCGTCCCATTACATTCATGGTTTTCATGTTAAACCAGGTAACCATCTGGTCTACCACAATTCGGTCGTTCTTGAAGAAACCCAAATCGTCTTTGGGCGTAATGGAAAATACATAGCATAGTTCGCCCTTGTACTCTTCAATGTCTAAACGGTATTGATAATATTTATGCGCAGATTCATCGTACAAATCCAGCTTGTCGCCAATAAAGGGAATGCCGGAAATTTTTTTACCCGGATTAAAGAACAACATTTTCAATTGCTCTTTGTGTTTCTCAATTCCTTTTTTACCACCCTTACCCTTGCGCTGACCACCAACAATATTGGTTTCTCCGCAAATAGTGCCCTTGGTAAAAAAAAGACTGGCATAGAGTTCAGGGGTAGTATAATTGTAGTCTCCGGAACCATCGTAAAAATCCCCGGTAACAGTTTCTTCCAGCACATCCATGGTACGACACTTGCCATCGTGGTTCTGACGGGTTTTGCTAAGCATGGAAGCCACAATCTTCCCTTTCTTATCCATCATCTGGATATTATTGTAACTACTGAAACCCAGGATACGCAAGGTTTTAAAGGCTTTGTAGAAACTGGTATCTGCCTTGATGCGTTCCAGTAACATTTTATAGTCGAGGTTATTGCGCACCACTACTTCCGATAGCGTAAAACGCTTCTCGTCGATAATCATGGTGCTATCCTGTGCCTGAGCCCGATTAATCAAGAGTAAAGAAAGCAGCAGCGGCATAATGACGCAACGACGCCCTACAAGCTTCCAATTAATCAGCAATTCCTGCCTCATTTGGCAAAGCTCATTTTATAATCCACTTTAATTTTACCCTTGCTGATATCGTTCAGCTTGCTCTGCAACATTTTCTTGCGCAAAGGCTTCAGGTAATCAATGAATAATTTTCCTTCGATATGATCGTATTCGTGCAGGATTACACGGGCCGTAATGCCCGAGAAGGTAGAACGGTACTGCTTGAAGTTTTCGTCGTAATACGTCATGGTAACCGCTTCGCCGCGCATAATGTCTTCGCGGATTTTGGGAATGCTTAAGCAGCCTTCGTTGTAAGCCCATTCTTCTCCATGAATGGCTTCTACCTGTGCATTAATGAATACTTTCTTAATGCCGGGCGCATCATTGTATTTGCCTTTTTCATCCTCTTCCAGGTTTTCGAAAATCTGTTCAGAATCTACCACAAACAAACGAATATCGCGGTTGATCTGAGGCGCGGCCAGTCCCACTCCGTTGCTGGAATACATGGTTTCCCACATATCTTCAATGAGTTTAGACAATTCGGGATAATCCGCAGAAATGGGTTGAGCTATTTTTCTCAACACCGGCGCACCATACGCTACAATAGGAAGAATCATAGAAAAATTTAAATTAGATAGCTGCAAAAGTACCCCTAAAGCCCGAACCCACAAAGCTTCGGCAAAGCATTAACGGTTTTGCAGGTATTCCTGCAATAAAATGGTGGCAGCAATCTGATCAATATTGCCTTTTTCGCGACGGTCTTTTTTCTTCATCCCCATGTCTATCATGGCTCTCACGGCCATTTTGGAACTATAGCGTTCATCTACGGTCTGCACCGGAATAGAAGGAAAAGTTTTTGTTAAAAGTTTAATGGCCTGCTGCACCAACGGTGTTGCATGGGTGGGGCTATCGTCTAAATTCAGGGGCTCTCCTATCAGGATCAATTCTACCGGCTCAGTAGCGATATAATTTTTTAGAAAGGGAATCAGTTCCTTGGTAGGAATGGTGGTTAAAGCCGTGGCAATAATCTGCAAGGGATCGGTCAC
>CALEST010000341.1 GCA_937907555.1 uncultured Sediminibacterium sp. | reverse complement strand
GAAAAGGAAGATTATAGTCAGAGATACCAAATGATTGCGCAAGCATATGCAAAAAGTAAGGGGCCTATTAGTATGAGTAAATTGTCTGCCTACGCCGCAAAATTATTACCCGCAGACAAAGCCTCTTTGTATAATAATACAGCATGGGATTGGGCCTTCAGGAAAGACACTATGTATTCACAGGCAGAAGAATTATCCCGGCAGGCCACCCTATGGGCAAAAAATGAAACCATTAATCCAACTCAACCACAACCTGAATTTTTCACAACTTATTTGTGGAAAAACAGAAGAAATTATGATTTAGGAATGTATGCTGACACCTATGCATTCATTCTATCTAAATTAAAAGATTATAACACAGCATATACCTATGCAAAACTGAGTTGCGAATCGAATAAATGGTCAAATAGTGAATACATTGATCGATTTGCCAGTATAGCAGAAAAAGTTGTTTCTACAAATGAATTGGTTGGTCTGCTAAGTCCATTAATTGAGAAAAACACGGCTGGAGCAAAAGCAAAAGAAATTCTTAAGCACGCGCTCATAAAAGAGCTAGGTTCAGAAAATGCAGCAAATGAAAAACTCAATTATTTGGGCAATGCCGCTTTATTAAAAGCTAAAGAAGATGTAGTTAAAAAAATGATTGAGGAACCCTCTGTTGATTTTAAACTGAAAAACCTGGAAGGCAAGGAAGTGCAATTAGCTGGTTTAAAAGGAAAAGTGGTAGTAATTGACTTTTGGGCAACCTGGTGCGGCCCCTGTATTGCTTCTTTCCCAGGCATGCAAAAAGCCCTGGATAAATATAAGGACGATCCGAATGTGGCCTTTTTATTCATAGACACCTGGGAAAATCAGGAAACCATGGAAAAAAGAACAAAGGAAGTATCTGAATTTATTGCCAAAAACAAATACAGTTTCAATGTATTATATGACGAAAAAGACGCATCTGATTCATATAAAGTAGTTTCTGCCTATAAGGTAGACGGGATTCCCACCAAGTTCATTCTTGACAAAACAGGCAAAATCAGGTTCAAAAGTGTGGGCGGAGACTCCAATATCGACAAATTAGTGTCTGAATTGAGCACCATGATTGAATTGGCAGGCCGTTAATTTGGTTAAAAAGGTTATTCTTCCTACTTTTGCAGCCCCAAATCTGTATTTGGCAGATTTTCCTGTTTGCAGGAATCCACTGGGAAAAAACCAATTTTTAACCAAAAAAATTCAAGTAATGAACAATTACGAATTGATGGTGATTTTCACTCCGGTTCTTTCTGAAGACGAATTTAAGTCTGCTCAGAAGAAATTCCAGGACATTATCACTGAACTGGGCGGTGCTACCGTTCACAGCAATCCTTGGGGTTTAAAGTCTTTGGCTTACCCAATTCAAAAGAAAACCACAGGTATCTACTGGGTTTTAGAATTCACACTTCCTGCTGAAGGAGTTGAGAAGTTGAAGATTCAACTTTTACGTGACGAGCAAGTAATGCGTCACATGGTTACCCGTCTCGATAAATACGCCGTCGAGTACAACTATACCAAGAGAAATGGCGGATTTCCTAAAATTGAAAAAACCGAAGCATAATCATGGCAAAGAATGAAATCAAATACCTTACCGCGATTAAGCAGGAGAAGCCAAAGAAGAAATTCTGTCGTTTCAAGAAGTACGGTATAAAGTATGTAGACTATAAAGATGTTGAGTTCTTAAAGAAGTTCATCAATGAACAAGGTAAATTATTACCTCGTCGTTTATCTGGTAACTCTTTAAAGTACCAGCGTAAAGTAACTGACGCCGTTAAAAAAGCTCGTCAGATGTCTTTATTGCCTTATGTTACTGACTTATTAAAATAGAAATATTAGTTAACCATCCCTAATCGCACAACAATATGCGAGACAGTCAAATCAACTATCATTGATTGGGCGCTGGGACTAAATCAAAACAAGATGCAAGTAATCTTAATTCAGGACGTAGACAATTTAGGTGGTAAAAACGAATTAGTTACCGTTAAGAACGGTTACGCTCGTAACTACTTAATTCCTCAAAAGTTTGCTGTTGAGGCAAGCCCTTCTAATTTGAAGCAATTAGAAGAAAAATTAAAGGTAAAAGCCAAGAAAGAAGCTGCTATGCTGGCTGAAATCAACAAAGTAGTTGAAGTGTTAAAATCTTCTCCTGTTAAAGTTGGTGCTAAAACTGGTACAAGCGGTAAAATCTTTGGTGCTGTTACTTCTTTACAAATTGCCCGCGCTATTCGTGACCAGAAAGGTTATGAAATCGACCGCAAGCGTATCAACATTGTTGATGAAGTGAAAGAGTTGGGAAGCTACAAAGCTACTATCGACTTCGGTAACGGAAACAACACTGAAATTGACTTTGAAGTAGTAGAAGGATAATCTTTCTACTACCAAAAAATAGGAACGGCCCGATTCTCATCGGGCCGTTTTGCTTTTACCCCCC
>CALEST010000340.1 GCA_937907555.1 uncultured Sediminibacterium sp. | reverse complement strand
ATGAACCCCCACTTATACCCTTCTGCAATATCACTTCCCTTACCTACCGCGGCTAACCCTTCAGAAAAGGGGAGAGCATAATCAAACTTAAGAGGTATTACTAATTTACCACTATTATTAATAAACCCATACTAATCTTTTATACAAACAACAGCTAATTTTTCAGAAAAAGCAGTAGCCTTATTATATTTTGCAGGAACAATTTCTTTTCCAGTTTTACTATCCTTATAACCAAAAAGTAAATTATACTTATTAAAAACGGTTAATTGCTGAGAGCTCACAAAAGATTAAAAAAAGAAAGAAATTAAAAAAAATAGATACTTCATACTTGCAATCTACTTATAAATGAAGTATATTAAAATAACACAAAAGTTGTATTTAGAGAAAAAGATTATTACTATTCAATGCAGCATTAACCGCCTCTACTTTTGATTTAACATTGAGTTTTCTATAGATATTAGCAATATGCCTTCTTACTGTTTCAGTACTAATAAATAAGGAGCTAGCAATTTCTTTATAAGAATTACCCTTTGCCAATAAACGCATAACATCCCTCTCCCTGTTTGTTAATCCACCTTCAAATTTGACTAATTGCTTATCCACTTTTACATTTATAAAAGAGGGCTCCCCATCTAATCCAATATAAGACAGAACAGGTGTTCCATGCATTTTTATATGAGATATATCAGTGTGTATACCTAACGCAGTACTTGGACTTCCATCGGGATACTGCGCACAAACTACTGCCTGGTGTAATATGCGTGTATATGTTCCATCTTTCTTTTTAAATCGATAGTCACCTTGGACTTTGTAATTCATTGATTTTTCTTTTGGAAGGTTCCACAAGAATTTTAAAGTATAATTTTCGTTATTTGTAAAATGAATGATATCATCTGGATGAATGAGGTTTAAGAGAAAATTGAGTGATACATCATCTGGCTTGTAGCCTAATACTTTTTCAACTCCAGGTGAAATAAAATCAAATTCAAGTGTTGACAAATTGAATATATAATAATAGAATTCTCCAATTTGGAAATAATTCAATAGCTTTTGATGGATTTCTAAATTAAATTTGAGTTGTTCTGTGTTTTTTTCGGGAGACTGGGCATAATTACGCCAAACTTTTACAATTTCGGTATATGCTTTTTTCATAAAATGACATATAAAAAACATAAGTTACAAATAACATATCAAAGCGCAAGATTTTAGTGCTTTATAAAAAACAACAACCAATATGAAAAATCAATTCCGTTTTTTAGCTGTAACTATTGGGTTTACTCTATTAACTTTTTCCATTCAAGCACAGAATAAGGAAACTAACTTGAAATTTGGCAAGTATGGATGTACCGCCACCAAATATATTAATGGGTTTTACCAGTATTCGCCCAAGGGGGCTTTTACTATAAATAAAAATGGCAGTTATACCTATTTAGGGTTTGAAAAACCTAGTACAGGCAAATTCTCCGTTGATGAAAAAGGGAACCTTCAATTTAAAGGTGGTTATTTTGACGGTGGTAAAGCAGAAAAAATTGACACATCTAACCGATTCTTTTTAGTCTTCCCATCCAATCCGGATAATCGATGGACTTGCTCCTTTACAGATAAACCTTAAAAAAGATACTCTTATTTTAAAAATTATTTATTCTTTTCCCGGTATTGGATAATGCTGTAATAAAAACTACCACCCGTTACCAGAATCGCTACGGCAATACTCCCTTTAAAACCAAATGCTTTTGCAAACAGCACTAACAAGTTCTGCTTTCCTGGCTGTGTACTAGATGGGTCAATAGGTATGCCCTGCTCAATATCATGCGCATAAACAACCAGCAAGACCGAGAAAATAATGGTTGCAAGTGTATATAAAATAGGCTTAAACATAAAGTAACCCTTTATGCAACACTATTTATTCAATGTGTTTTTATAAATCACCCCGTCTTTCATAATAAGTACAAAATTGGCATCTGGATTTTCTACCAGCTTTATATCATTCAATGGGCTCCCATTCACTAAAATCAAATCGGCATAAGCACCTACAGAAATTTCACCCAATTTGCCCTTCTGATATGGATCTCTCTTACCACTCATTCTTAATAATTCTGCATTAGAAGAAGTAACCATTTTCAGTATCTCATAAGGAGAGTACCAACGAGTTAATGCTGAAAGTTTTGTCCCTTGCTTTATTGCTTCATTGGCATCAAATAAAATATCCGTTCCCCATGCTGTTTTAATATTGTATTTTTTAGCGAATGAATACGCAATATCTGTACCTTTTCTCATTTCATCTTGCTTTAGCCGATTAGGACTTCCTTCTGGAAATCTAGAGTCTCCATTATCTATAAAAGGCTGCAAGCTCCACCAGATACCTTTTTCTGCCATTAATTTTGCCGTTTCCTCATCGGCCAATTGTCCATGGTCAATGCATTTTACACCTGCCTGTATAGCCGTCTTTATGGCGTTGGGAGTATAGGCATGAACAGTAACATAGGTTCCCCAATTTTCAGCAGCTGATACAGCCGCTTTAAATTCTGCCTCGGTATATTGTGTAACATCCAAAGGATCATAATTGGAAGAAACCCCTCCGCCTGCCATCAACTTGATTTGTGTGGCCCCCTGACGCAATTGCTCTCTGGTGCGCATCAATACATTATCCGCACCATCTGCCACAGCAACCATTCCATTTCTTTCAGGATAGGAAAGCTCTCCAATTTTACGAGGCACATCGGTAGGCAATCCAAAATCACCATGTCCGCCTGTTTGGGAAATAAATGCCCCACTGGAATATACTCTGGGACCTTTTGCCAGCCCCATATCGATTGCTTTTGCCAGTGTTATAGATCCACCTCCCAAATCTCTTACCGTAGTAAATCCTCTTAACAATTGTTTTTCAGCCGCTTTAGCAGCCATTAAATTCAGCATAGCAAAATCGCTAACCATCGCCTGCATTTGTGGAATACTTTCAAATAACAAATGCACATGCGCATCAATTAAACCTGGCATCAGAAATTTACCCTGCCCGTCTATAATCTGGGTTAACCCACTACGATCGGTTACAATTGCTTCAGAAGAAATTTTAGTAATAATATTGTTTTCTATCAATACATTTCCCTTAATGGTTTTGGCATCCTTACCGTTAAAAATTTCAACATTATTAATAAGAATTTTGGTTGGCTTTGAACTTTGAGCAACTAATGTGGTGACGAATAATAGCAGAACTGCTAAACAGGATAGGATTGATCTCATGTTGTTGGAAATTTTATTTTTTACCAATAGTAAGATATTAAAAAAAAAATTAATTTCTACATTCAAAGTGCTTCTCGTTGTAACTTTTTTAAAACAGCTAACTCTTTGCGATTGGCCTTGTAAATGAACCAGGCAAGTACCCCAAGACTACCGAAACCTGAGAAGACAAAATAAAGATAAACCCCGTTGGAAAACTCCTGCTTAAATACAGGAAGCAATAGTACAAACCCAATTATATAAGTAGCATAAAGCAAGGGAGTGATTACCAGGTGCAATATTCTCCGTTTGCTATAAAAAGCGGTGGACTGTTGCAGAAAAGTGCTAAAATCTACCAATCGATCTAATTGCTGAAACTGAAGTGTACTGATCCACTCCAGAACAATACGGATGGCAAGCGAGCCAATCATTAGCAATAAGCCAATAGAAAAGGTTGTAAAGCTAAAGCCAGCGTATGTTGCAAAGTAAGTGATGAGGATAAATACGGTTAGTGACAGCAGACCAATCGTCCAGCGAAATTTAGCTTTCACCTGCTTTGCTTGTTCTTCGGACAACAGCATCAGTTGTTCCGGCATTGGACGTTGAGCCCCTTTACCGGACTGCTGTTGCCAGGCTTGTTCCAAATTGGTAAATGATTTCATATCTGTACACAGTTTGATAGTTGTTGTTTAATACGGTGAATGCGAACCCGGAGGGTTTCCTCTCGCAAGCCCACTACTTCTGCAATGGCGCTATATTCCAATCCCTCTAAAACCATCAGTATAATGATCTTACCCGTTTCATCCAGCTGCTGAATGCAGCTATACATTTTCTTCAGGCGATCTTCCATCACAGGATTGTATGCTTCGGCAGCTACTTCGGGTAACTGATCGGTTTTAATTTCCTTTTTTATAGAAGCTTTGCGCAGGTAAGTAAGACAAGTGTTCACAGCAATGCGATAGAGCCAGGTACTGATTTTAGCTTCGGCCCGGAACTTAGACAAGTGTTGCCAAACTTTCATAAACACTTCCTGAGTAGCATCTGCTGCCAGGCTTTCTTCACCACTGAAATATCCTTTGCAAAGCCGGAAAATAGCGTCGTAGTGTTCTTCGTAAATGCGAGTAAATAATTGCTGATCCGCCACTTTACTGAATATTTTCTTTGATTTTACTGATATACCATTCAGGCTGATCATACATTACAAAGTGAGCCGCTCTATCTGCATAATGAATGACTTTATTGCCAAGCTTTGCATATTGTTCGTTGTATGTTTTTTCTACCATGGCTTTACTGGGATGGGTGGCTGCCAATACCACAACGGGTATCTGAATGCCGGCAATATCGTTACGCAAGTCTAATTTAAGCAAATCAACATATCCGTAAACATAGGTGTTCCGATCTGCCTGCAACATCATGTCTACCACCCTTGCCTGCTTTTCCTTGTTCAACATCATAAAGCCTACCTGCTGTTGTGCCTGTTTACGAAAACTGGCCGTATCCTGTTGCAGCATTTGTTTGCTGTATGGACTTTCGTATACAATTTTAGAGGCATCATAATTAGGCATCATCACCGCACCATTGCAGGGCAGCGCATCTACCGCAATTACTTTTTTAAATAAGGATTGATCGGTAGCGGCCAGCCATAAACCGAGTGTTCCACCCAGGCTATGACCAATGATAACGGGCTTGTTGAGTTTCTTTGTTTTTACATAAGCCACCACCTGATCTTTTATTTTCGGCAACCAGGGCATTTCAATAGCAGGAACACCCCCAAAACCGGCGAAAGTGAAAACATGACATTCATTGTTGACAGACAATGCTTTTACAGTTTCATCAAAAATTTCGCCCGTGCAGGCAAAACCAGGGAAGAACAGGACAGGATTGCCTTTTCCAACCACTTTAACCTGAAAAGCCTCTTGTGCTTTTGCCGAAAACCAAATACTTACCATACTGAAGACGAAAACCAATAGCTTCTTTTTCATTGTTATTGTTTTTAATTTCAGTTTGGATGCATAGGCAAATGATTTGTTACAGGAAATGGGAATATTTTTTAAAAAAAAGAGGAATGCTGCATTAACGAGAAGAATTCAGGCTTTCATAGTTCAACAAAATTGCCTCCTCATTCATTTTTAGTTCAACAAGTTTTTCTAAATGATAGGCATCTTCCGATCTATCAACAAGCCTTGCCAAATCAATTAAATTATCGCTCTCATCATTGTTTTTCCACTTGAACAAGAATGTATGTAAATCTGTGAAGTTTTCTAATTGATCAGTATCTATATCATCAATTCTCCTAGTTAAAAGAGCAATAAAAACGCCAAAGTTGTATTGTAAGTTTTCCTTCATTTCCGGCGTCTTTATTTCATGATAAAGCTCTTTAAAAGTGATACCGAGTTTTTTGAGTCCCTTGTATGCGAAGTGGAGGGTTCCTGTTCCGGTAGAATCCGTTTCCCAACCTGGATCAAAAAGCACTTTCCTGAAATATTTTCTCCCCGCATTTCCGCAAAGTGAAAATCCATAAACGATTCCAGCATTACAATCGGTAGAAGCAAACTCACAACCTAAATTGTATAGATTTTGGAGCAGTGTACTATTGTTTTCTATTTTGGAAACCAATGCAGGGATAAATTCCGGAAATAAGTTTTTTCCATAACAGTTCTCAATGGCTGTTTTAATTTTTTCCTGGTATTCTGTACAGTCAAAATGGAGGAGGCCCAAGATGGCATACTTTGAGATATAATAATCTGATTCTTCCGGGGATTCAAATATATAATCCACCAAAACCTGCTTAACCGGCGTATATTTCAAATAGCCGAGTAATGCTAATACTTCAGGATTATTGGCATCCAACAACCGATTATTGCTTATTACTACTTTAAAAATTTGTGCTGCCACTTTTTCGTCGCCCCACTTTTTAAAAATGGGAAATAGATACGAATAATGAAAATCAAAAGGGTCATTCAAATATTGAAATAAAATAGCATCCAAATCTTTTTTGTTCCCACATTTTATAGTTGCATTAATCAGACTCAGCATTATTTCTACATCTCTTTCTGCTTTTGCAATCTTCAAATAGGCAATCAGCTCAGTAGTTGTCCTTAACATTTACAATCTGTTTTTACTGGTGTAAATTAACTTTCATCCCCGCTTCTATATTCCAATATATCTGCTGGCTGGCAGTCCAGGGCTTTACAGATAGATTCCAGGGTACTGAAGCGAATTGCTTTTGCTTTTCCAGTTTTTAAAATGGAAAGATTAGACAATGTAAGGTCAACTTTTTCTGATAACTCATTCAGTGACATTTTACGCTTTGCCATCATCACATCTAAGTTTACAATTATTGGCATAGCTTAAACAGTTAAATCGTTTTCGTTTTGAATTTCTACTCCCTTTTTAAAAATCGTTGCAATTATATAGACCACTGCTCCCATCAAAATGAACGCCTGACTATCTACCCAGAATTGGTCTAGGTGACTGGTTGTAAATCCATAATGGTTAAGACTTGCGGTAATTTTTTTGGCAATATACCCCAGCAAGCCGATGGACAGGGTAAAATAACTAACTCTTGATATCTGTTTTGAAACAAAGGAACTAAATGGTTTTTTCATATCCATTTTATGCATCAGCACGATTATTATATAAAACAATATGGCTTTTAATAAACCAATCGCCAACAAAAAACCATAAAGCCCGAAGAAAGCCCATTTGCTTTCGTTATAGATTGGCATCAGGTCTAATTTCTGGTACAGATTCACCACCACTTCTGGTTTGTACAAACTGAAAAAGAAATTAACAATCAGGCCTCCGGTTTCAATGGACAAGCCAACAAAAATGAGCCAGGCAATAGTATATAGGCTCCAGTATACAAAATTGTTTGTTTTTGACATAATAGGATGTTTTAATTATGCCGCAAAATAGTAAATATTTATTGATAAACAATAAATATTTATTTTTTATAAGAAGATTCTTGCAAAAACAACTTAATCACCCTTTGTTTAACAAATAGGGCTTTTCGATCAACTAGTATCATCTGTTCATCTTGACCTCCATCAAATTCATTGTTAACCGCTTCTGTATGGACTTGCTCTTTGAATAAAGCAAACTGCTTATCCCTTTCTTTAAGCCATTCACGCTGCTCGTTTTTAAATCTGGCACCTTCTGTAGCTCCCATCTTACTTAACAGTTCTTTATACTGCAGATTCAATAAGCTGTCCATTTCTTTATAAAAAGTTTTGGCGCATCCCAACATGTTTTGCCCCTTATCTAAACAAGCCTGATACTTATTTTCAAGGCTATCAATGGTTTTAATTTTTTGAGAATGTGCCCATGATTTTACTCTCTTATAAGTCAAAAAATTACCCCGACCCATATAACTTAAAACCAGATTGTCTTTGTCTACTTCTTCTACAAACCAGCACATATTTGATTGTGCACAGCTAATATAGTATCCTTTTTCAGTGGTGGCCACAGCCCCTTTATCTGATTCATTAAGACATTTATCAGACAGAATAAATGTTTCAGAATCCCATTCTGACATGCCCTCTGCAATTTCCTTTCGAAGATTTTTTTCGAAAACCAAATAGTTAGTGGGGTCTTCTACATGTTGCCAGGTACCTTGTAGCAATTCCATGGTTTCGGTGGGATTAGAACTGTTTTCAACTTTCTCCAACCACTGTGTATTCGGAACTGAAGTAGTTGCCTTAGCTGAATCCTGCAACTGATTTGCTGTCTGACCTTGGTTGCAAGCCAAACTCAAAAGAGCAACTATCAAAAAATACAATCGCATTTAAATTAAATTTAGTCAACTGGCAAAGCTTCCTCTTCACCAAAAATGTATTTATTAAACCATTGCCAGTTATGCCATATAGCTGCCAAACGCTCTTTGGGTTTATTTATGCCATGGCCAAAACCTTTGTAAACAATCAACTTGGAAGGAATACCCCTGTCTCGTAAGCCACGGTATAGTTCATAGGCATTTGAAATAGGAACGCGCTTATCAAACTCACCATGTTGAATTAAAGTTGGCGTACTTGCCTTGTTAATATTGGTCATAGGTGAGGTCTTAAGATAGATATCCATATCACTCCAGGGCGTAGCTTTTAAGTATTGCCGGGTGAAAGGCGTGATATCAGTGCTCACATAATAAGTTACCCAATTGGAAATACCTGCACCTACAGAAATGGCTTTGAACATATTGGTATTGGTGGTAAGAAAAGCAGAGATATATCCTCCCTGACTCCATCCCATACTACCCATTCTTGATGTATCTATAAAGCCCTTGCCATTGAGAAATTCAACACCACTAACTACATCCCACATATCACCTACTCCGAGATTACGAACATTTAAAGACCGGAATTTCTCACCGTATCCTGCACTACCGCGGTAATTCACCCTTAGCACAACTGCCCCTTTTTCTACCCATTGCATCACCGGGTATACATTGGTAGGAAGGGGTTCTGGAAAATCAATGGCAGTAGGTCCACCATGAATTACTACCAACAAAGGATATTTTTTCTTAGGATCAAAGTTTCGGGGTTTCAATAAAACGCCTTCGATGGAAGCACCATCTTTACTCTTCCATTGAATTACTTCATTTACCGGTGTATTCCAGCTGGAAATTTGAGCTGCATTATTACTAATCAACTTTACCGGTCCATTCATGCGCCATAGATACACATCGTTCAGTCCTTCATAGTTTCTACCCAATAATGCAATTGCGTCACTGCTCTTACTGAAAGACAATGCCCCAACCAAATCAAGTGGAAGTGTCACAGGTTTGGTTGAACCGGTTTTGATATCCACTGTATACAACTTCTGTTTGGTTCTTTCCAGGGCTAAAATAAATAGCCCTTTGGCATTCCAGTCAATTACATTTTTATTCTCATCAATATCTGTGGCAATCTCTCTGCTTTTCTTTGTTGCTATATCATAAATAAAAAGCCGGTTATTCTTATAAAACTGAGAAACAGAATCAGTCAGGGTACTGTTATAGACAAATTCGGTTCCCTCCGGGTTCCAACGAATAAATCCATCAGCAGCAGGATTGGCAACCAAGGAGGTGATTTTTTTGTCGCTTGTATTGATCATAACAATATCTGCGCTGATGCCCGAATTAATCAGCGGATCTTTCTGGCGATTAAAAACAATGCTCTTCCCATCTGGACTCCAATCAAACCCACTTACATTAAAATTGCCCTCAGTTAACCTTTTGGCAGCTTGAATTTTAACACTGTCCGGGTTAAAGTTCAGTATCCATAAATGTGTCTGCTTGTACTCTTCTCCTTCTACACCAAAACTACCATAACGCTCTTTGATGGTTTTATCTCTCTTGGTATCTGCTTCGCTTTTAGCAATGGCAATCTTAGTGCCATCCGGACTCCACTTATAAGAACTAACGCCTTCCTCCTCTTTGCTGATTTGCATGGCTTCCCCGCCATTCAATTGAATAATATGCAATTGGGTTTTCTCTCCCCTGTCTGCGAGAAATGATACGAAGCGACCATCCGGAGAAAACTGCACAGCAGTACTGCTGGACTTACTCGTTCTAGTCAGTTGAAATGGTTCTCCTCCCTCCTTATACATCCATATCTCTGAGTCGTAACTATTCGCTGCCCAGTCGGTAGAAGTAACTGTATATACAATTGTTTTTCCTTCAGGGGAAATAATGGGCGATGCACTGCTTTTTAAACTGACCCATTTTTCAAATGAGACAGATGCATTTTTTTGGGAAAAAACAAGATTAGCAAGGCATACCAGGATGCCGGTGTAAAGGATTCGCATATTGAAGGATTGTACTTAAATATACTCAATATTCTAATTAGGCTGAAACGCTTTCCAGCTGTGCAAAAACTCCTGATAAGCTTTTATAGGTTTCAAATTAAATGCTGTATCAATTCCATATCCGTTTAACTTGAACTTACGAGCATCGATGATAATTGTATCGTTTTGATTAATTGGTTTGGTATACGTAAAGTTTTCGAAGGCGAAGAAGCTTTTATTGTCTTTTGCCAGCACAACAAATAACTGTGTATTTCCAAGACTTCCTGTTAGCACCCTTTTCTTAACCAGTTCATTCCAATCAAAAACCATATACTGCTTATTTAATTTTACGCCTATAACCCAGCTTTTCCTTTTCCAACTAAGACTGTCAGTACCCGTTAGTTTACTTTTACTCTTCCCGGATTCGTATTTAAATGTTGAATCGTACTTTTTTATGCTGGAAGCATCAGCTTGCATGATTTTAGAATTGGGATATAGCTTCAACCATTGAGCCAAACTAGTTTGGCTACTTTGAAGTTCTTTAAGCTGTTTACCTTTCATCTCTCCGGTTATGGCTTCACCTGTACTTTGCCTCCACCAGCTTTTGGTAGTAGCATCCTCAATCATTGCATTAAAATGATCCATTCCCACCAACCTGAATTTTTCTACTTTACCATTCACTGTGGGATCAAACACCCTGCCAGTTCTACAAACCGTGCAATAGGTAACCAAAACTGGTTTATTGTTTAACGTATCATACACAAAATGATGATAACCTAAAAATTGTATGGGATAGGCTTTAGCAATACCATTCTCTTCAATACCTATTATTAAACGATTGGTATCAACATTGTTGTTATTGGCAGACATCATTGTAATTGTTTCGGGCTGCTTAAACATTGCATCAGCTGCCATAATAAAGTTTAACGTATAGACTATTGCACCTAAAAGCAATAGAGGTAAACTAATTGTCCATTTCCGTTTCCAATTCGATTTAAATAAACCAAATAGCAGCAGTAGGGCAAAAAATACCCTGAATATCCACCGCCATTTATATAAGAAATAAGCCAGGTCAATGCTATCCGCTTGCTGGCTACCCGGCAACGGCATGATAAAATATACATTGGCAAACTCAAATATCATTAAGCCCAATAACCCAGTATAAAATAGTTTTTTCATAACAGTTTTTGAAGAATAAGAAATCAGGAATTCTTAGGATTTGCTTTCACAAGTCCAAAAACTTTACCTATCAATGCAATGACAGGAAAAATTCTCTCTTGTATAAATAAAGGAGTATCCCCAAGATGATATTCCCCCTTTGCCTGCCCTAATACGTAACAAGCATCAAAAGATGAAGGATCAAAGGCATTTTTACGATTGGATGAAGCAAACATCTCTGTCAGGATGTATTCAATGTGGAGGGCTGGAGTAAATGCAGCTTTAAACCTGACTTCTTTGCCATCCAGCGAATAACAACGATGCAGGGAATTCGCAGGAACTGTAAATGACTGACCAGGCTCAAGTACTATCTTATTACCATCAGACTCAAGTCCCAGTTTACCATCAATTGCTACAAAAGTTTCAGACTGTAATACATGTCTGTGATTGGGCGGCCCTTCATAATTTGCAGGAAATGTTACAAGCATTTCAACAGCATCAACAGAAGAATGAATAAAAGTTATTTTTTCGCCAGTTGCTTTCAGTTCAATTGTTTTACTCATATTAGAATGATTGGCATTACATATAGTCCTATTAAGTTAATGAAATTTAGTGAGCTATATCGGGTTGTACAAAAACAAGCACACTTAACATACTCGTTTCCTTTTCGGCGAATAAAAAACCAACCCAAGGGATTTCCTTTCCATCTATAATTCTATAAAGTAAAATTGCATTATCAAAATAAAAAAAATCATCTTTTGATAATGGCATGTCGCTAGAATCAGGCACAGGTTGTTTGAGTTTTAAAGTACTAAATCTTTGATTTTGAGCTAATTCATGAAAAATAGATATTGAAAATTTCAGGATTTCTCTTTTTGCAGAAGGAGCAAATATTTCATATTGCTTTGCTTTACTAGCATATAGGGAGTCTAGTTGCTTGAAATCAAAAAAATAATTTATGACTGTGTCATAAGACTTCCAATTCACATGGCTTGTATCAATTTTAGAATTATTAATGAGATTATATGGACGATTGGCTAGCCAAAGATGTAACTGTTCTATTTTATGAATCCTTTTTTTATACAATGTTGAATCATTGGCAAAGCAAGTGATGAAGGAAAAAGACAATAAGAGTGATAGAAATAATTTCATTTGATTTAACTTATCCATTTACAGTAGGTTTTTACTTCAGTCCATTTACCTTTCTCATTTCTATATAATTTAAAATGACCTTCCCCGCAATCGTAGCCACAATGATAGTCAGAATAAAAAAGACAATAGGTGTCGTTTTTCAGAAAAATGGGTAATGAAAAAGAATAATAGCCTTTTCGCCGTCTGTCTTTAAAAAATTCATTAGTAGCATTTTTACTCATGATTCTTACCGAGTGAAAAATATCACTAGTCCAAACAAAAGAAGTGGGTTTGATTTTGTCTTTGATGAATTCATAGTCTTCTTTTGTATA
>CALEST010000339.1 GCA_937907555.1 uncultured Sediminibacterium sp. | reverse complement strand
CCATTCGGCCCATTTATTCGTTTGAGATTTTCGGGATTTTAGCTGCACCATTTAAAGGCTATAATCTTGAAAAACATTCCAATGATTCAGATACTTCCAACCCGAATTTTTCTGCAAAAATTTTCCCTTGTTTTATGTTTTCTGATGCTGCAATTCCTGGTAAGGAGTCAGGAAAATCGGATTGATTTGCCGGGCAATGCAGGCTTAATTTCAATGGTGGGTAACGATCGGTACCTGATTACAGACGATGAGGAATATTTTTTACTCGAGCGGATGAACAATCTAAGTGTGCTTTTTGAAATTAAAACAGGAAAACTGAAAGCAGTTGGAGCAGAAGCCTACCGATTGTATGCGGAACATACCAACAAGTATCCTATTCCCAACTATACCGTTAATGAGAGCGGGAATGAGTTCTCTTTGTACGAGGGAAGCAAAAAATTGTACTCCATCAAAAAGGATCCTTACAAGAATGAAGTGAAGCCATTAAAAAAAACAGGCATTGTAATGGAACTCCTGAAGAAAAAAGACCAATTGGTTTTTGTACATCCGGACGGCAGAAGGGTAGAGCTGGTTGATCATTACAGCAATATGGAAAAGAAAGATCCCAAAAGGAATATTCACCACCGAACTGTTTTCGCCAATCTTGATATTGGGTATTGTTTTATTACAAAGGATTTGCAATATGTGTTTGACAGAGATGGAAGAGTCATCAATCTGCAAACCGGAGAAGCCTTCAAAATGGATCATAATGCAAGACATGCCAAAGGGTATGTATACGGAAGTTATGATCCCGAAACTACTATACTGAAAATAGACGATGGGGGGAGTATAAAAGCCTATCATTTGCGCACCCAGCACTATCTGGGAAGAATCAGCTACAGTCATTATTTAGACGGTCAATTTATATTTCCTGTTAGTATTCCTTTGTTAAGTTCCAATAGTCAATTATGCGTAGTGGGGTTGGGTTACAGTGAAGCCCAGGTGTATTTAATAACCGACAACAAAGTAGTGCATGCCTTTACGAATCCCAATGT
>CALEST010000338.1 GCA_937907555.1 uncultured Sediminibacterium sp. | reverse complement strand
CCTTCCTTATTTTTAGTGTCCAGATTGAGATACTTGCCACTCAATACACTCTGTCCCATATAAGCAGGGTTATCTCCCCTTCCTAAAGGCCAGGGCCCCACGGTATCTTGAATTTCAATTGCAGCAATCTGCGCAAGGGTTAATGCAAAATCAGAGCAATTATAATGGCTAAGGTGATATTGATTAGAAATATTATGGTCAATATATTCCAATATCTGTTCAAACTGGGCCTTGCTTACCATTTTACCGAGTAGTTGATCCCAATCATGAAAAGAATCATCTTTAATGACTGATTTTGCTTTGGGCGCAATTGGATTTACCGGTATTAGAAGTCCAGATTCTGGATAAAATCCAAATGTTTTATTAACGGCTGATTGGTCTTCATTGTATTTGATTAAACTAATAAAGGAATGTCCTACTTCACCTAAACCGGTATTGGTCTTTTTTTGTCCGGCAATGGGTTGTTTAATCAAAATTAGTAGAGCATAATGGCTGGCTACCTTATTGTCTAAAAAAGCATCCACAATACTGAATGGATCAATGGGTTCAGATTCAATTTCTTCAGAAGGTTTAAGTGTCCGTTGGTTAATATGTGCCTGAATCATTATTTCCAGAATCTCATCACTAATAATACTTTCAGCCTCTGCTCTGGCATAGTTGACCTGGTAACTGAATTGAGAAATAAATCTTTTACCCCGCTTTTTATAATTATAGGTGGCTTCAATTTCCCCTGCTTTGTGAAAACAAGACATGGACCCTGTAAAATTGTTGTACCGAGCCAGAACAATAGCTATATTATTATACAAGTGCGACAATAAAGTATCGCTATCTGTTGTGTTTTTTAATTGTAATCCTTTGTGTAAGGCAATTAATGCTTTTTGTGATTGTCCCGAAGCTATATGCTGGTCGCTTTCTTCCAGCGCCCTGATAATATCAATATTGGGTAATAGTTGCGCATTTACCCCCTTTGTAAAAAACAATAAACTCCAACTCAGCAAAATCAGTAGCCCCCGCATAGCTTATGATAATTTACATTCTTAAAAATATTTTTTATGAAGGTTGAATAAAATTTCTCTACCCAATGGTGACATGCCTCTGGTTGTATCTTGTAAAAAATGTCTTTTAAATGCCACAATGGCTGCACTGGTATCTTTTATATCATATCCTACAATTCTCAGGCCAGTTATATGATCAAAATTACTTGGGACAGAATCTCTTTTCTCATCGTACCAATAGCCGAACCCCTTTTCTGCCAGCAACTTCCAGGGAAATCTCCAGTTAGGATCATTTTTACGAGTAGGTGCTATATCACCATGTCCAATAAAATTGGCGGTCGGAATTGCATAGTCTTTTTTTAGTTTCCCCAGAACAACCAACAGGCTGTTTATTTGTGCTTCTTCAAAATACTCAAATCCATTGTTGTCCAGTTCTATCCCAATAGATGCAGAGTTCATGTCTAATTGATTACCCCATCTGCTAACACCTGCGTGCTGACCTCTAAAATAATCATTCAACATCTGGTACACTTTACCATCGCTACCTATTACATAATGCGCGCTTACCGCCGTTCTGGGAAGAGTGAATGTTTTTAAGGTTTGTTCTGTGGAATGCTGGGCAGTGTGATGGATAATTACATAGCTGGGTTTTCGGATTCCAAAATTGGTGGTACCTACCCAATAAGGCGACGGAGGTATGGTATCTGATAAAAGGCTCACGGGAGGGATCGCTCCAATTTTTCCGAGATAGTTTTTAACTTGTTTTTTATATACTTTATTGGTGGATTTGTAAGGGTGAGAATTACAGGCAAATCCTATGATGCCCAATAAAGCGGTTAGAAAATAAAGTCCTTTTTTCATAATCTGAATTGTTTAACTAAGTTATTCATTCGCATTAATTGTACTTGGTCTTTTTCTCTGGTTCATAGGCCAACTGTTCTTTTAAAGATCCTGCACTGGGGTTATTGGTAATAGAAACAGCTACCTGAAACAAAGCAATAAGGGCTACAATGGATCCGATTAATTCTTCCCAAAGTATCCAGTATCCCCAGAACCGATACACTTTCGCTTTTGATGGATGTGCCGATTCAAAAATCACGGTCACTTTTTGTCCTGGCTGATAAGTTATCATCGGATAATGGGCTTCAACGCGATATTGATGAATGCCGATGGAATACAATGCCATGGGAATGTTTTGCCGACTGGCAGAGTCCTGAGCCATTTGAATGGTTGCCGGATATTTTTCTCCGTCAAAAAAATCTGGCTGTCTTGTCCATAGAATATAAGAACCAAAAATGATCAGGTATAATATGATTAATGATCGGGTCAGAACACAAAATAATAATTGAATAAAAAAGTCCCACTGAATTTCAGTGGGACTCATGTATTTTCCGGAATTAGTTGCCGGCTACTTGTTTGCGAATAATATTCAATGCACCGCCCGCTTTGAACCACTCAATTTGTTGAGCATTGTAAGTATGGTTTACTACGATAGAATCTACTGAACCATCCTTATGTTGTAAAACAACGGTTAAAGACTTGCCCGGAGCAAATTCAGTAAGACCCTCAATGCTGATGGTATCGTCTTCCTGGATTTTATCGTAATCGGCTTTATCGTTAAAGGTTAATGCCAACATACCCTGCTTCTTCAGGTTGGTTTCGTGAATACGGGCAAAGGATTTAACTAAAATGGCACGAACGCCTAAGTGACGAGGTTCCATTGCTGCATGTTCTCTGGAACTGCCTTCTCCGTAGTTTTCATCGCCCACTACAATTGAACCGATTCCGGCAGCTTTGTATGCTCTTTGTGTAGCAGGAACAGGGCCGTATTCACCAGTCAATTGGTTTTTTACATTGTCTGTTTTTTCATTGAAGAAGTTCACCGCACCAATCAACATATTATTGGAAATATTGTCTAAGTGTCCACGGAATTTTAACCATGGACCTGCCATAGAAATATGGTCGGTTGTACATTTACCTTTCGCCTTAATCAACAGTTTTAATCCCTTCAAATCTGTCCCTTCCCAAGCCGCAAATGGATCAAGCAATTGTAAACGTTTGCTGGCAGGATCTACCTGTACATTTACCTTGCTTCCATCTTCTGCTGGTGCCTGATATCCGGCATCTTCAACTGCAAAACCCTTTGCAGGTAATTCCATACCTGTTGGTTCATCTAATTTTACCTGCTCTCCCTTATCATTGGTTAAAGTATCGGTGATTGGGTTGAAAGTTAAGTCACCCGCAATGGCTAAAGCTGTTACCAATTCAGGGCTTGCAACAAAGGCTAGTGTGTTAGGGTTACCATCCGCACGCTTGGCGAAGTTCCTGTTGAAGCTGTGTACAATGGTATTGCGCTCTTGCTTCTCTGCTCCCATTCTATCCCACATACCAATACAAGGACCACAAGCATTGGCAAAAACAATAGCCCCAATTTTATCAAATACTTCAAGGAATCCATCACGCTCAATCGTGAAACGTACTTGTTCACTACCAGGGGTAATGGTATATTGTGCTTTGGGTGTTAATCCTTTTTCAGCAACCTGCTTGGCAAGACTTACTGCTCTGCTGATATCTTCGTAGGAGCTGTTCGTACAACTACCAATTAAACCCACTTCCACTTTCGTAGGCCAGCCATTGGCTGCTGCCATTTCTTTCATCTTGGAAATAGGCGTTGCCAAATCCGGAGTGAAAGGCCCGTTTAAATGGGGTTCTAATTCGCTTAAATTGATTTCAATAACCTGATCAAAATACTTTTCTGGTTCTGCATAAACTTCAGGGTCAGCATTCAAATAAGCTTTTACGCCATCCGCCATTTGCGCCACTTCTTCTCTTCCGGTCGCTTTCAAGTAACGGCTCATGCTTTCATCGTATCCGAATGTTGAAGTAGTGGCACCAATTTCGGCTCCCATATTACAAATGGTACCTTTGCCGGTACAGCTCATGGCTGCAGCACCTTCACCAAAATATTCCACAATAGCACCCGTTCCACCTTTTACGGTTAAGATACCGGCTACTTTTAAAATAACGTCTTTGGGAGCAGTCCAACCGCTTAATTTACCGGTAAGTTTAATGCCGATTAGTTTAGGCCATTTCAATTCCCATGGCAATCCTGCCATTACATCACAGGCATCTGCGCCACCCACACCTACAGCAACCATGCCTAATCCACCTGCATTTACTGTATGTGAGTCGGTTCCAATCATCATACCACCTGGGAATGCATAGTTTTCCAATACAACCTGATGAATAATACCCGCTCCTGGTTTCCAAAAGCCAATTCCATATTTGTTAGACACAGAAGCCAGGAAATCATATACTTCCTTACTTTCTGCATTTGCTACTTCAAGGTCTTTTTTGGCTTCGTTTCTAGCAGTGATTAAGTGGTCACAATGCACCGTAGAAGGTACGGCAGCTTTTGGACGTCCGGCCTGCATGAATTGCAACAAAGCCATCTGTGCGGTTGCATCCTGCATTGCCACACGATCAGGGGCAAAATCTACATAACTTTTACCCCTTTCAAAATTACTCAGTTGCTGATCTGCATGTAAATGGGCAAAAAGAATTTTTTCGGACAAGGTAAGTGGTCTGCCTAAGGTTTTTCTTGCATTATCTACTTTGGCAGGCATTTCTGCGTACACTTTTTTGATCATGTCTATGTCAAAAGCCATAAAGTGATGTTTTTTATGAGATGAATCTATTTCTAAGCCTCGCAAATTTACATCATTTCAGCTGTAGGCTATCAAAGGAATGCGAATAAATTTGCAAGGAAATGATAATTTTGTACGTAATTTCAATTATGGTAAAAAAATGGATTACAATGGATAAAATCAGAGAATTCCTGGAACTGCAGGCTTTTGGAGTTTGTTCTTCTATAGGTGAAAAGCTGGGCATTGCATCCACCAGAATCAGAATGTGGTTTATTTATATCTCCTTTCTGACGATGGGCTCCCCTATTATTTTGTACATGATTCTAGCATTCTGGAAAAACATCAAAAACTATGTTTTTGCAGCTAAGCGAAATCCTTTGAAATACTATTAGTGTTATTTGCCTTTTATTTCAGCAAATAGTTTATACCAAAACTCAGATTGTTTAGCGGTGCATTAAAGAACCCTGCACTGAAATTTACACCACTGGTTTTTGAGAGGACACCCGTATTGTCTTTTGTTGAACTGTATGAGTAATTTATATCCGCAAAACTAGTGTTGGGTTGTAAATTAACCACCAATCTTTCAGTTATTTGATAGCTAAGAACCGGAGCAATACCCAGGTTCATTCCATAAGAATTGGTTCTTAATGGGTTGGACACCAATTTCTGGGTATTGGTTTGAATGTTGAAACCGCCTCCGAAACTTAGTCCTATAAAGAGTTTTTTGGCAAGTTCTTTAAAGCGGACTTGCCGATATCCTACATTAAACCCATTACCCACATTTGATACTTCTTGATTGTTGTTGAGATTTTTGAAGTTACTGTAATTATACCCCAGACTAAAAAAAGTTAAAATATTCTTTTTGTTAAAACGGCCATAGCCAAAACCAAGACCCAAAAAAAGATTGTTCTGTTGATTGGTAAAATTGGGTTGGCTTTTGCTTGAATTGGGACTTAATATAATTGAGCCATTGATTAATTGCTGATTTATAGAACCAAATTGCGCTTTTAGTAATCCACTAAATAAAAAGAATGAGAATGTTAGAAGCAGTGTTTTTTTCATATTGATTTTTAATCAAAAATGAATATTCCCGCTGAAACTATTGCATTCTGAAATGTTAATTTAAATGCTATTTACCCTTTTTTTACTTCTTTAGCCCAGGCATCTTTTAGCGTAACCGTTCTGTTAAAGACCAGTTTGGATTTACTGCTATCAGGGTCCTGTACAAAATATCCCTTTCTTAAAAACTGAAATGCTTGTTCTGAAGGGTCATCTGCCAAAGCGGGCTCTGCATAAGCACCTGAAATAATTTGCAGGGAATCCGGATTTATATGGTCTTTGAAATCGCCTTCAGCATTAGCCACATCTTCCACTTTAAACAAGCGGTCGTATAATCTAACTTCCGCCTGGATGGCATGTGCTGCGCTAACCCAATGCAGGGTTCCTTTTACGTGTATGCCAGAACTGTCTGATCCACTTTTACTCTCTGGTATATATGTGCAATGAAGCGCCATTATATTTCCCTGATCATCTTTAATAACCTCCTCGCATTTGATAATATAGGCACTTTTTAGTCGAACCATCTGACCGGGTGCCAGTCTGAAATATTTCTTTGGTGGATTTTCCATGAAATCTTCGCGCTCAATCCATAATTCTTTACTGAACGGAACTGTTCTTACGCCACCATTGGGATTTTCCGGGTTGTTTTCACTGGTTAATGCTTCAGACGCCTGAGTATAGTTGGTAATGATTACTTTAATGGGATCAAAAACCACCATTCTTCTTAATGCAGTTTTGTTGAGTTCTTCCCTGACACAAAACTCCAGCAAACCCACATCAATCAGGTTGTCTCTTTTAGCAACTCCTATTCTGTCACAGAACTCACGAATGGCTGCTGCAGGATATCCTCTTCTTCTCATCCCGCTGATGGTACTCATGCGCGGGTCGTCCCAGCCATGTACTATTTTTTCATTTACCAGTTGCAATAATTTTCTCTTGCTCATGACCGTATAAGTCATGTTTAAACGCGCAAATTCATATTGTTTGGAAGGGAATGTATTTAAATTTTCAATACACCAATCATACAAAGGACGATGCGGAACAAATTCCAATGTGCAAATGGAATGTGTTATTTTTTCAATGGAATCACTTTGTCCATGTGCAAAATCGTACATGGGGTAAATGCACCATTTGTCTCCGGTTCTGTGATGCTTTGCATGTTTAATTCTATAAATAATAGGATCTCTGAGCAACATATTGGGAGATTCCATGTCAATTTTCGCTCTCAATACTTTTGCTCCATCCGGAAATTCTCCGGCTTTCATGGCTTCGAACAAAGTCCTGTTTTCAGCGGGTGTTCTTTCAGCATATATATTTCTGATTCCCGGTGTTGTAGGTGTACCTTTTTGCGCAGCAATTTCTTCACTCGTACTATCGTCTACATAAGCAAGTCCTTTATCAATCAGCTGCAATGCCATTGCATAGAGTTGATCAAAATAGTCGGAAGCATATAGTTCAAGCGCCCAGTTAAATCCTAGCCACTTTACATCATTCTTTATGCTCTCCACATATTCTGTATCTTCTGTAACGGGATTGGTATCGTCGAATCTTAAATTGGTGCTACCACCATATTTAAGTGCAAGACCAAAATTTAGTACAATGCTCTTCGCATGTCCAATATGCAGGTATCCGTTTGGCTCTGGCGGGAAACGGGTAGTAATTGATTGGTGTTTTCCGCTGGCTAAATCCGCTTCAATAATTTCTTCAATAAAATTCAAACTCTTCTCTTCGCTGCTCATTCCGTATTTTTTCTTAATTATTTTCCTATTTCAACACTATCGAAAAAAGCCTGCGCATCAGCTGCTTTGGCTTCCTTGTTACTGGAGTAATACAATACCTGATGTAAAACAGGCCCCATAAAGAAAATATAACCAAAAGCTTTTTTCCCTTTTAAGTTCTCATCTGAGGAGTTCGCTCCGTCAATTTCAATATAAAGACTGTTCTTGTCCTTGAATTTGGTGATCATGTCTTTATTGATATTTGCCCCAGCCATCTGACTGGACATGCCTGCTTTTAGTTGTTCCCAAAATCCATCACCCATCATTTCAATGGGATCTCCCATTAAACCCATGGCACTTAAATCAAATACCAAAGCACCGTAAGATTTTGTGCTGTCCTTATCTGTTGCAAAAAAAATGGTAGCACCATTGGCTGATCTTTCTGCCGGTTTTGTAGGGAATACAACGGTTACTTTTTCAGATAATTTTTGAGGAACATTTTGTCCATTCGCAATTTGCACTGAGGCAAAAACGACGAATGCAAGTATCAATTTTTTCATAATCTAGAGTTTCCCGGTTTCGTATCGGGCGATAAAATTAATTGAATTTACCATGTCTGTATGCAAAATTCTGTCTGCATCATTAAAAGGCACAATTTGTCTGAATTCTTTTATAATAGATTCAAGTATAGGAGAACTGCAAGCGGGTCTTCTGAAATCCAGTGCCTGTGCTGCTGTCATTAACTCTATGCCCAATACTTTTTCTACATTTTGCAGCAAACGGTAGCATTTTGTGGCCGCATTGGCCCCCATGCTAACATGGTCTTCCTGGTTATTGGAACTGGAAATACTATCGACGGACGAAGGGGTACACAGTTGCTTGTTTTCGCTTACAATACCAGCAGCAGTGTATTGGGGGATCATAAACCCTGAATTCAATCCTGCATTCTTTACTAAAAACAGTGGCAGGTTCCGCTGGCCGGAAATTAATTGATAGGTTCTTCTTTCTGAAATACTGGCAATTTCACTCATGGCAATGCATAAATAGTCTAGATTGATGGCCAGAGGTTGTCCGTGAAAATTACCCCCGCTTAAAATTAGGTCGAGATCGGGAAATACGTTTGGATTGTCTGTAACAGAATTCACTTCTTGCATAAATACGGCAAGAATATGTTTGAATGCATCTTTACTAGCCCCGTGTACTTGCGGAATACAACGGAATGAATAAGGATCTTGAACCTGAGATTTGGTTTGCTGCGATATCGTGCTTCCTACTAAGTATTTTCTAATTTGCTGCGCAGTTTTTATTTGACCCTGATGGCCTCTAATCGCATGAATGGCTTCGTGAAAGGGTTCCATAACGCAATCAAATGCATCTATGGACAGTGCTGCAATCAGGTCGGCCATTTTCAATAAATGCTCAGCTTTTTTTAAGCAATACAAGCCATAGGCGTTCATGAACTGGGTTCCATTAATCAGTGCCAGTCCTTCTTTACTTTGCAAGTGAATCGGCTCCCAGTTCATCAATCCAAGAGCTTCCGTTGCAGGCATTCTACTCCCTTTGAAATTCACTTCACCCAATCCCAGTAAAGGCAGACTCATATGGCTCAAGGGTGCCAGGTCTCCTGAAGCCCCTAATGAGCCCTGTGTATAAATTACCGGAAAAATCTGCTGGTTGTACATATCCATCAAACGAATAACTGTATTGATATGTACCCCGCTGTATCCATAGCTCAACTGTTTTATTTTGAGCATCATCATCAGTTTCACAATGGGTTCCGGAACCTCCTCGCCCAACCCGCAAGCGTGTGATACAATCAGGTTGTATTGAAGCTGTTCTATCTGATCGTTATTGATTTGTACATTCTGCAGGTATCCAAAACCGGTGTTGACCCCGTAATATTTTGATCCGGAGTCCTTCATTTTTTCATCTACAAAGTTTCTGCAGGCCAGAATTTTTTCATGAGCGTCAAAAGTGATAGAAACCTGCTGATCAAAGTCTAATAAATGTTTTATTTGCTGAAAATTCAGTGGTTTGCTGTCTAAAGGAAGATAATTATAGCTCATGAAGGCAGTCGTTTGCTGCAAAGTAAACTGATTTAGAATTTATCTGCCCAATTTGAAATGCAGTTTGATTTAGTAAAAAAAATTCCTTTATTTTGCACCTCCAAAACTGGTTCGGTAGCTCAGCTGGATAGAGCAACTGCCTTCTAAGCAGTAGGTCATTGGTTCGAATCCAATCCGAATCACCCAAGTGGATAAATCGATTTTCTTATCGTTTTGTCCACTTTTTTTTGCCCAAAACCCTCTCCTATATTGAATATTAGCTGAACAGCTTCGTTCACTTTTGTGGTTCGAAAATCCGAACCTTCAAAAACCAATTTTTCAGGGAATATCGAACCAATGGCTTTTCTCCTGTCCGAAACAGTTCCATTCTCAAAAATCTCATTCAAATTAGACAGGTTATGAATCGCTTTTCGTATTTGATCACTGATATTAATCCGTTTCTTGGAAAGCTCAAAAATTTCAGCTTCCAGTCGTTCTATTTCAGTTTCACACCCTTTCCTTACTTCGTGGTAATCTGTCTTATCAATTTCGTCAAGAATAAATTTGCCTCTCGCTTTATTTATCTGATCCTGTAGTTCAGAAACACGGGTATTCAATTTTTGGATCTCAATATTATTTGAAGATGAATTTTTCTTAAACAAGTCATTGACAACTTCAGCATAGATGTCTGCCATTCCAGGTTTAGGAATGAACTTTTTTAATTCAGAACTGAACTTTTCATTTACGTCCAGTGCCTTAAATCTTATTCCGCATTTACTATTACAATGGTAGTAATGGCTATAAGATGATCTGCCTTTTGAGGAACTGGCAGTAAGACTTTTTCTGCAACAGGGGCACTCCAAATATCCACGCAGGAAAAACCTCTCAGGAGTTTCTCCACTGGATTTTTCGAACCCGCTTGCCCCCATTTAATCTATCCTGAACATCAATAAAAAGTTTCTCAGAAATAATTGGATCATGATTACCCTTCACGATACAATCCGGCTCATCCTTGTAGCCCCTTAGAAAAATCTTACCATAATAGACCGGGTTCCGCAATACGTTCCAGAAATGATTCTTACCGCAGCTCAGCCCCTTTTCTTTTGCTAACCTATATACCTCTTCAATATGGAGCTGACGGTTTACAATCGTTTCAAATGCCCATTTAATGATTTCTGCTTTTGGAGGATCAACCGCAATGTATTTTTTCCCTTCAGGTGTGGTTCTGTTGATGTATCCAATAGGTGCCCCATTCATATACCTACCCTCTTTTACCGCCCTTCGCATACCGTTACGAACATTTATTGCACGTCTGTCATTTTCTACTTCGGGTGATGTTAGGTAAATGCCCAACATGATTTTGTTTTCAGGAATATCAAGGTCTAAAGGTTGTTCAATAGCACAGGGTTCAACGCCTAATTTGCGAAGTAGATTAATCATCTGGAAAGCATCCGCTGCATTTCTGCTGAACCGACCCCATTTGGTAAATAAAATCTTTTGGACTTGACCATGTTTTGATCGGTAAGATTCCAATATTTTTTTCCACGCTGGTCTCAGAAATGTCTTGGCAGAAAAATCCTCGTAAATAACGTTGCGGATCTGGATATTCTTGTAAGCGCAATACTTACGTAATCTTTCTTCCTGATCTCTTTGGGAATACCCTTTTTCTGCTTGCTCATCCGTGCTCACCCGGATGTATAAATCTGCCTTCATTTTCTACGATTTGATGTAAAGAAATGGAGGCCAAATTGGCAAGGAATGATAGAATTATCTCCGCCTCGGATAAGGTAACAAAATTACCATTTTTAGCTAAAATTTCCATAACCTTTTCAGGGGTCATGTAGATAAAGTTTCCCATAAAATTCACTTTTCATACTCACAAAAAAACCGGCAAAAAATCACCGGTTTTTATTTCCAGAAAAACTCAAAAGAAAGTCTATACCAAGCGCCTGAACTCTAACCAACTTTCACCCTTCGCTCTTTTTGGCAGGTAGTTGATATAGCGAAAAGCGTGGAGATCATGCATACATTTATCATAGGTCTGTCGGGCGTTTATCTTAGCGAGATACATCAATCTTGTTCTGTCAACGGGTATTCCAATGGGGCACCCCTGGATCTGCCATTCATTCACTAACGCAAGGTATAGGCTGATATGGGCAACAGTAATCCGCGTATCCTCAGAAACTACCGAGAAAAAGTCCTGCAGTTTGAAATCCGCATTCATGAATTGTTTGTATTTAGACGACGGTTATGGCGAAGCCGTTTCTTTAGCAGATGACCACCCTGTCTCCCGCTATTGCTTTTCAATAACAGTTTTCTATCAGCGTTCATCCTTCGCTCCAGCCACCGGCTTTGCAAAAAACGCATGGCATCCCCAAAATTGATGGGTGACTGTTGGTCGATCAGGTAAAACCGCTGATTGATTTCAAACTGTGTTTTCAGGTAGCCAAGATTGGGAACCATTTCCTCCAGAGATGTTCCTGACCAATGCTTATATCGCACCAATCCATCCTTATCAAAATTGATGGCTTCCTGCAATAGATTGTAAATACCAGACAATCTGATCCCCTTTCACCAGAGCAATGTGACCCCCTAAGAAACTCTTTCCAATAATGGATTGATTGAGGCCTAAAAAAATGGTAAAGAACTAGTTGTAATTGTTTTTCAAACGTAGGATTTATTTTGTCTATTTTGATTAAATATTTTTCTCGGTTTCTGCAGTGCTGCTTTCTTTTTTTATTTTGCGTAAAGATTCCCCCTTTAACTCTACACGTACTGATTGATGAACCAGTCTGTCAAGTATAGCATCGGCTACAGTTTGTTCTCCAATCACATCGTACCAGTTTTTTACTGGAACCTGTGATGCAATAATTGTACTTCGTTTACCATGTCGGTCTTCTACAATATCCATTAATAATGCTCTACCACTAGCATCAAAAGCCTGGATACCAAAATCATCAAGTATTAACAGGTCTTGTTTTTCTATACGAGTAAGCTCTCTGAGGTGTGAGCCATCGGCTTTGGCCATTTTTAAGATGGAAAGTAACTTGGCGGTATTGGTGTAGTAAACTTTAAACCCAAACAAACAGGCTTGGCGCCCAATAGCAGAAGCCAGATAGCTCTTGCCTGTACCAGTACTACCAGTAATAAATACATCTTGTCCCTTTTTTATAAACTCACAAGTAAGCAAGCGATCTATTTGATTTTTATCCAGTTCTCGTTTATTACTAAAGTCAATACCGTCTACATCTGCCATATAGCGGAACTTAGCTGTTTTAATATTTCTCTGGAGGGAACGATGTTTGCGATCGTCCCATTCATTTTGTACTAAGTACTGTGCCATCTCATCATTGGTAAAGCTAACCGGAGGTGGAAGCTCTACAAAAGTTTTAAAAGCAGTTTGCATTCCAAGTAGGCGCATATCGCCCATTTTCTTTAAGGTGTCTTTGTTCATTAATGTTGGTTTAAAATTTAGTGATAAAAGCTTTATTCGTAGTATTCTGCACCACGTACATTTTCATGTGATGGCATATCCGTATTCAGTATCTCATCTTCCATTGGGATTGTATCTGCTTTTGTGCGTAGAGTATCTGGTCAATAATACCATAGTTATAGATACCATAACTAT
The DNA here is from genome assembly GCA_937907555.1 of uncultured Sediminibacterium sp. Classification (GTDB taxonomy): domain Bacteria; phylum Bacteroidota; class Bacteroidia; order Chitinophagales; family Chitinophagaceae; genus Sediminibacterium. The sequence goes on along the minus strand of CALEST010000338.1, from coordinate 2,029 downwards.
CTGCACGTTTACACGCATTAACGAGTCTAGTATTACCTACTCGTTTGGCAAAGCTTAATACGCCAGAACAAGATTTATAACTTTGTTCTGGATAAACTTCTCGTGCTAGTATTTTGGCTATATATGCTGCCACACTTTCTCCGATGGCGCTAGCGGTAGACATAAATTTCTGGGGATTCCAATCAGCTGCATACTTATGCTGGGTGGCCAGATGGTCTTGGATAGTAATATACTTGAGCCCTTTGCCGATATATCTATCATGAACAGCTACCTCTTCGTTTTCATCATACACCGATAACTTTGTTGTGCTGTACTTTATTTTCAACCGCTTACCGATTAGCTTGTAGGGTACGCTGTAGTATCGTTTGTCAACACTAAGTAACACATGCCCATATTTATTTACAGTTGATAGCTGCGAAGTCATCGGCTCAAATAAATAAGGATTGAGCGGTGGCAATGTTTGCTTTTCTATCTCTATAAACTGTTCCATCCTACTATAGTTCTCTCCTGTAAGTTTGGCATTATTGTGTATAGCTAAATGAACAAGAATGTCTTTATTGAGATCATCTAATGTGTGGTAAACTTTTTGATCAATCTTAGAAAAAATAGTCGTGTAACTAATCTTAACAGCACCTTCTACCAACGCTTTGTCTTTAGGTTTATAAGTACGAGTTGGATAACCAAACGTATGGTAATGTTCTGCAAAAGCAGCGAAGGTTTCATTGAGTTGTGCTTCGTATTTACTGGCTTTGGTAACCGCCGATTTCAAATTATCTGGCACAATAGCCTGGGGAACACCTCCATAAAAATGAAGCGCACGTTCACAGCATAAAATAAAATCTTCTTTGCATTGCGAGTGTACTGCCATTACAAAAGTGAGTTGGCTGCAACCAAGGATGGCTACAAAAACCTCCAATTCACTTATCTCACCTGTTTGCGCATTCACCAAGTGTAATTTTTGTCCGGTAAAATCCACAAACATCTTATCGCCTGCTTTGTGTACCATTTTTAAAGAGGGCTTACCTTGCTGCATATAATTATTAAGCTTATCCAAAAAGGATGAACTCTTATATCCATCAGTACACTGGGTTAAATAAAACTCATAAACCTTACCCTTTGTTACACCTCGTTTCTTAAGCATACTAGCAAGTAATGGAAGAAGTGGTTCTAAATCCGCTTGTCGCCTATTAAATACCACAATAGGCTCTTTAATTAAAAACAACCGAGACATCTGAGCATCGCTCATCGCTTCAATCTGCTCTATTGTTTTCTCCGATAAAACATAGCGATACAGATACTTTTTAATAGTATTACGAGCAATCCCTGTTGATTGACTAATTGACTTTGTTCCCTTCCCTGAAGCATAAAGACGGAGAATCTGGCGTATTGTAAACATCTCAATTGTTTTGTTAGACATGAATCGAAAGGACTTGATGAATCAAGAACCTCCCATTTTTTTCCTACGAAAACAACTAATTCTTATACCAATATCTAGGGGGTCAATTTAAAATGGCGAAAGGGGGTCAGTTTGCTCTGGCGAACAGGGGTCACTTTACCCAGGTATTAGGGGGTCATTTTGACTGGATTTTCCACATAAAGCTTTTCTCAGCTGGTTTTAATTTAAAATACCATGCAAATGCTAATACAACAATGGATAAACTTACTAAATACGGCCTTGCCGGTTCTATCCATGAAAAGTTAGCGACAATACTGCTGCTACCGGCAAGTAATGCAATAACAGGTGTGATACAACAAAGTGAAGCAGCAATAGCAGCAAAAACACCTGCCCCCGTAAATGTGCCTGCTGATTTTGTACTTATCATACCGTTTTCAGTTTTTGAGTTTGTACATTAATATGTTTAAAAAAAAGTTTTAAAATCTTTAGATTTTCCTGTGCAAGGGAATAATAAATTGTTTGCCCTTGCTTCCGGGTTTCAACAATATTTCCATCCTTCAGTTTTCGCAGATGTTGTGATACTGCCGGAATACTAATTCCTAAAATATCAGAAAGATCACAAGGACACAATTC
>CALEST010000337.1 GCA_937907555.1 uncultured Sediminibacterium sp. | reverse complement strand
AGCCAATAGCAAATTTGTTCAGACTGAATTTGGTACTTATCGCCTGAAGTTTTTTTTTTTTTTTTTTTTTAGTACCGAAAGCGGCGAAGAAGTAAGTACGCGGGAAGTGAAAAAAATTCTGAGTGATATGATTGAGTCTGAAGATAAGCATAAGCCTTTCAGCGATGAAGTATTAACGGAAATGTTGCAGGAAAAAGGCTACAATATTGCCAGGAGAACCGTAGCAAAATACAGAGAGCAATTGAATGTGCCGGTGGCCAGATTGCGTAAAGAACTTTAACCAAACATCATGTCGAATTTAACAGAAACCAATTCAATTCCCGTTGAAGCTGCAGTGCAGAGACCATGGCCTTTGCAATTCTTAGCTAAAGCATTGTCGTTTCTGTTTCACCCCTTGTTTGTTCCTACTTATTTCTTTTTATACCTGATGCAAGCCTATCCCTATGAATTTGCCGGTATTACCGACTGGCAGTTGAAACTGCGCCTGTTCGGGGTTTTCTGGATGACGGCGTTTTTCCCTGCATTTGCTGTTTTTTTATTGTGGAGATTAAAATTCAGTGATGGCATTTATTTAAGAACGCAAAAGGAGAGAATTGTACCCTATATCATAACCATGTTTTTTTACTGGTGGATGCATTATTTAAGCCGCAATTTTTTAGATCAACCAATCGTGCTGCAATTTTTCTATACCGGAATTTTTGTTTGCTCGGTAATGGGTTTGCTGGCCAATAATCAGTTTAAAATCAGCATGCATGCCATGGGGGCGGGGGGATTGGTAACCGCGATTATTTTAACGGCGCTGCATTATCAGAAAATGGACGGTATGGCTATTGCCGCTTCACTACTATTTGCTGGTTGTGTTACAACGGCACGTTTGTTATTGAACGAACACAATACAAAAGAAATTTATACTGGGTTGGCTGCAGGTGTCCTGAGTCAGCTGTTGGCATATTACTTCGTGATGTAATCTCAGGGCATTGGGCGATTTTTTGTTTCTTTGCAGCTTATCCAACTTAATTTCATGTGGTATAAGGCAGGAAAAGCAATTCTACGGTTCAGAGTTAGCTTACTATTTGTATTATTACTTGTTACAGCATTCATGGCCTGGCAGGCTTCTAAAGTTCAATTGAGTTATGACTTTACCAGGGCACTGCCAACCGATAATAAAAAGTTTGTAGAGTATCAGGCTTTTCTAAAAGAGTTTGGTACCGATGGAAATACGGTAGTCATTGGCTTGCAAGCCGACCAGTTTTTTCAGAAAGAATATTTCAATGAAGTTTTTGCATTGAGTCAAAGGCTGAAAAAAGTTCCCGGAGTTAATGGTGTGCTCAGTGTTCCGGATGCCATGAATCTATTAAACGACGAGGTGAACCAGCAACTGGTTCCTTCCCGGATTTTTAATCCACCTTATTCCAGTCAGTCAGAGTTGGATTCAGCCAGATTACTTTTCAATAGCCTTCCCTTTTACAAAACCTTGTTACACGTTCCTGAAAAAAATGCCTATTTATTGGGCGTAACAGTAAGCAAGGACTCTATTAATAGTAAATACAGATCTATACTTATCAATGATATTTTAAAGGAAACCAAAATATTTGAGTCGAATACAAAATCTGAATTGCGTATTAGCGGACTTCCTTTTATCAGAACCATAATAGGAGATCGTATCAAGGATGAAATGAACTGGTTTCTGATTGGATCATTGTTGTTGTCTGCCGTTACACTCTTTCTGTTTTTTAGATCGGTAAGTGCTACCCTTATGAGTTTGCTGGTTGTTGGCATGGGCGTTATCTGGAGCGTAGGTACCCTGGTGCTCTTTGGCTACAAGATTACTTTGCTAACAGCTTTGATCCCACCGTTGGTGGTGGTAATTGGTATTCCAAACTGCATTTACTTTTTAAACAAATACCATACGGCTTACAGAGAAAAATTGAATAAGGAAGAAGCCCTTATTACTATGGTTGGCAGAATGGGTATTGTAACATTGTTCTGCAATATTGCTGCAGCCATTGGGTTTGCTGTTTTTGCGCTTACCAAGAGTCAACTACTGAAAGAATTCGGTGCAGTGGCAGGTATTAATATTCTTTTGTTGTTTTTTATCTCTTTGTTTTTTATTCCGCCTGTACTTAGCTTTTTACCAGCTCCCAAAGCCAAACATACCAAGTACCTGGACAATGCATTTTTAGCAGCTATTCTGGTGCGCATTGAGAAATGGACCTTCCATCATGCAAAAATGGTTTACCTGATTACTGCAGTTGTTACTATATTTTCCATTATCGGAATATTCAGAATCAAGAGTGAGGGTTTTATTGTGGATGATTTGCCCAAAGCGGATAAAATTTATACGGATCTGAAGTGGTTCGAAGAAAACTTTGGAGGGGTTATGCCACTTGAAATTATTGTAGACACCAAAAAGAAAAACGGACTGGTTCGTTCGGTTAAACCCATTGAAGCTATTGACGAATTTTCAGCCTATCTTGATTCTTCTGAATATACTGCAAGGCCATTGTCTTTTGTGGAAGGCCTGAAATTTGCAAAACAGGCATTTTATGATGGCGATACCATGAGCTATGCTATTCCCTATGAAAGTGATCTGGCTTTTATAGGCCCTTATTTAAGAAGCAAGAAAGACACTGTTAAAACTGAATCGCCCAATGCTTTTAACAAACTGGTCAATAATTTTATTGATACCAATAAGCAGAAGGCCAGAATTAGTGTGAACATGAAAGATATTGGCAGTGCGAAATTGCCGGCTTTACTTACCAAATTTGAAACCCGGGCCAACGAAATATTTGACACTAGTGCTTACAAAGTAAGTTTTACCGGCAGTA
>CALEST010000336.1 GCA_937907555.1 uncultured Sediminibacterium sp. | reverse complement strand
GGAGCATATCTTTAGAGCAGGTGTTACTTTAGGCTATAAAAAATGGTTGTTTACCTGGCAATACAGTCATGTTGGGCAAGTATTCAGTGATGCCAACAATACTGTTACTCCAACGACTAATGGCAATAATGGTTTGATTCCAGCTTATGATATTACTGATATTACCCTGACTTATAAAATGAATAACAAATTCAATATTAAGGGAGGGCTCAATAATTTATTCGACTCAAGATATTTTACCAGAAGAGCAGGTGGTTATCCAGGTCCGGGTGCATTACCAGCAGATGGGAGAACATTTTTTATTTCACTGCAGGCAAAACTTTAACCTAATTTAACCGAAGTCATAGTTAATGAACCACCAACCGCTTTATCATTAAAAAATGAGATTGGATCCCTGGTTGTTCCTACTCCTAAAGTGTACATTAATGGCAGGTAATGTTCGGGAGTCGGAATGGCCAAAAGGGCTTCCCTGCCTAATTGGGTATAATTAATTAAAGGAGCATGATTACCTGATTCTATTAAAGTTTTAAACTGGTCATTCATTTGAATAGCCCAATCATATCCGTATTGATCTTCATTTAATTTATCCCATGCTACCATTCGTAAATTGTGTACCATATTTCCGCTTCCAATAATTAATACCCCTTTCTTTCTTAAGGCATACAATTCCTTTGCTAAATCATAGTGAAACTTTGGACCTTTTGTATAATCAATACTCAATTGCAAAACAGGAATATTTGCTTCCGGATACATATGCCGCACAACGGTCCAGGTACCATGATCTAATCCCCAATCATGGTCTAACTCTACCTGGGTAGAAACAATCATAGACGCTGTTTCTTTAGCTAAGGCAGGATTACCAGGTGCATTATACTGTACATCAAATAAAGCCTGCGGGAAGCCACCAAAATCATGAATGGTCTTTGGAAAATCCATGGCAGTAATTTGTGTGCCTCGGGTAAACCAATGCGCAGACACCACCAGTACGGCAGTAGGCGTTGGTATTTCAGCTGCCATTTTCTTCCAGCCACGGCTGAATTCTGTGTCTTCTATCCCGTTCATAGGAGAACCATGCCCAATGAATAATACCGGCATCAGGTAGTCATTCTGAGGTAAGCTTTGCGTAAAATTTTTAAATTCAGATAGTGTTGTCATAACTTATTCTTGTACCAGATTTGTCCTGCTCTTGAAGTGTAATTCTCAATTATTTTTTCAGCTTCTAATTTTTCTAATATGGCCTTCGCATCTGACAGTGTAAGATTATAATACAAAGCATATTCTTGCAAAGTGGAAGAATTAAACTGATTAAAAATGTCCAGTGAATCCTGAGGTTCATTTTTAATTACTGGACCATTCACTAATTTCATTAAAGTCTGTACGTATACTTCATAAGGCTTGCTACCATATACTTTCAGCTGATTGTCGTCTTGATCTAGAAAAAATATGGTAGGAAATCCTCTCACACCCCGCTCTCTTGCAAGAGCTAGATCTTCATTAAATAATTCTTTTGCCTGAGCATTGTAGTCTTTTTCAAACTGATCTAGATTTAACCCGGTTTCCGTTGCAGCCTGCTTCAGGAATTCCCATTTGGTAATATTTTTTTTCTCTATGAAAACCATCTCCTTGATTCTACGCAGGAATAACATTGCTTTATGCTTGTCTTGTATTTCAGCTGCTTTAAATGCAATAGAAGGTGGATAAGAAGACGCTAAGGGATCTTCCAACCATACAGCCCCATCAATGGGCATATTGTATTGTTTGCTGGCTTCATCCCAATGAGCGGCAACACTGGCAGGTCCATTTACATCGGAACCACCATAACTGTCCCAGCTCTTTAATAATCCACCCATTCTGTATTCTATAGTAAAATAATGCCCATATTCCTTTTTGAGTTTACGTAATTGAGGATCAATACCCCAGCAAGAGGAACAAATGGGATCTGTGAAGTACAAAAGTTTTATTGCTTTCTTCTGATTTGTTGCCAATTGTTTTTCGATTAACCCTTGCATGTCAACCACTTCCCCAATTTCAGGTTGGTGGATTTTTGAACCAGCACCCGGCACTTCGCAAATACCTGTAATGGGGTCACA
>CALEST010000335.1 GCA_937907555.1 uncultured Sediminibacterium sp. | reverse complement strand
TATCAGATGCAGGGTACTCTTTGGTCACAATCAAAAGAATACGCTTTGTCCGCCACAGGCGGCCATTGCCCTCTATAACCAAATCCGGATTGATAACAGAAATATATACATGAGTTTAGACGAAAACGGAATGGATGACGTGTATTATCGTTATGAAAGTTTCTGGATGAAGAAAATTCTCTGAGTTTCAAAAAAGTAATGATGAAAAAACTTGTAGCGCTTATTGTAGTTGTTTTGTTGGTAAACTCAGCAAAAGCTGGCTTTCCCATAGGAAGAGGTAAATACCTGATTGTTCCCTCCTACAATTTATATATGGCAAAAGGATATTGGGATGCCAATGGAAATTATTTTGCTTACTCCAATAATGGAAGATTTGCCTCGCATTATTTTGGTTTATATGGAGGTATAGGAATCGGTGAAAAACTTGATTTTGTTGGGAATATCTCTTATGTGATGCAGCGAAAACTAGAAACCGGTTCCAGTCAAACCAATTCCAGCCTTGGGGATGCCAGTTTTGGTCTATCCTATTTGTTGAACACGTTTGACTATTCTAAGTTTTTAACCGTTACCGGCTCTCTGATTGTTCCCTTATACACCAATGATGTTAATAAAGCCCCTTTTACTGGTTTTCAGCAAGTGGGTGGTGAAGTCAAGTTCACCTATTCGGGTTCCAATGGTGAGCGATATTCCAATACCTATTTCGATATTAATTTAGGGGTAAGACAATATTTTAGCCCGGAGGGACCAACACAGGTATTCGGAGATGCTTTACTGGGTATTCCACTTGACGAAGACAACAAGCTGACCTTCCAACTGGCCGGTACCAAGTCTACCAGTACCCAAACCCTGTTCAATCCGAATAATTTGTTCTTAAACCGACAGTTTAATTATTTTAGATTAACAGCAGGATATGGTAGAAGAATCAGCCAAAACCATCAAATTTTCTTCACATTGTTTACAGATGTAAGCGGAAGGAATACAGGTAAGGGAGGAGGAGGCGCCATATCGCTGGTAGCTGAACTATAAAAAATCTATAATTAATGACGGCAAAACAGTACATTCCATCCTTAACAGGGGTAAGAGGCCTTGCTTCTATTTTGATATTTTTTCATCATTTTAACCAGCAGGATTTTCCGCCGTTATTGTTCAGGGTATTGAATGAATTTCATTTTCCCCTTTCCATGTTCTTTGTTTTGAGTGGATTTTTAATTTGTTTGCGCTATTATGATACTGTAGAATTGTCCGGAAGCTGGATGCGGAAATATTTAAAAAACAGGATAGCAAGGGTATATCCCATCTATCTTATTTTAACGATTGCCGTTTTTCTATATGCCTGGATAGCCAATGATAACAGTATTTACAACGGAAAGAACAGTCCGGCCACTTTGTTCATCATGAACATTACTTTCCTGCGTGGATTTTTTGATGACATGAAATTTACGGGGATTGCACAAGGCTGGTCATTAACCGTTGAAGAGTGTTTTTATTTTTCTGCCCCCATTTTCTTTTTGTTGATAAAAAGAAGCAAGGTTTATTTTCTGGTAGCGCCATTGGTAGTAACCGGTGTGGGTGTATTGCTGGTGCTGATTTTTAGAAATGTAGATTTTTATGGATTCTTCGGATCATTTAAGTTTTTATTCATCTCTACTTTTTTAGGAAGAACCGTTGAGTTCTTTTCGGGTATGGTACTTGCCATGATTATTAGAAAAGCGGACGACAGCGTAAGCAATTTTTCCTTGTTTACCTGGCTGGGAATAATAGGAATTGGCTGCACCAATCTAATTATGATTAATCAGCCAATCAGCGCAGAAGTGCCATTTGCACTATACCAACCAATTGGTATTTTTACCAATAATGTAATCCTCCCCGTTTTCATTTGCATGTTCTTTTATGGATTGATAAAAGAGAATTCTATCCCCAAAAAAATATTGGGAAGCAAAATTGGTGAACTGGTTGGCAAAAGCTCTTATATACTTTACTTAATCCATCTTGGCTTTATCTCGAATCTTACCTCTAACTGGTTGCACAATACGGCGGATTCTTTTTATGCATGGTTAGATAAAAATGAATACTGGTGGCTGTCTGAACACTTGAATTATACGGCATTGGTATTGTTTTCTCACCTCTTTATACTCACTATCATTTCGATTATTTTATATAAGTTTATAGAAGAGCCTATTAATTTATACATCAGAAAGTCGAATTTCTTAGAAAAGAAAACCGCAAGATGATATTAAAGTTCCAATACCGATTCTCAGCACTACCATTGATTTTCTTGATATCGGGAATCATTTGTTTTGCAGACAATGGATTTGCCCAGAAAAGCAAGACCAAGGACCCGGTTATTGTAAATATTTTACCCTACAATAAAAAAGCAAGGTTCAACCGAAAGTTTCCTGTAAAGTATAAAATTCAGTTTGTGAACAATCTGAAAGATGCCCAGGAAGGCACTTTAATATATACGGTTTACGACAATGCCAATCAGGAAGTATTGCAAAATAGCTTGGACGTAAAAGTAAATGCCAAAAAAACCTTGACGGCGAATTTTGATGTGCCCATTGAAAAAGAGGGGACATATACCATTAAAATGGCCATTGAACTTACCAATTTCAATAGCAATTACGATGGCAGCTTTGCCTATATAGGCCCTCCCCGGAAATCTAAAGACCGAAAACCATCAACCCAGCAGGAGCCAATTGTAAATACGCCACCTGTTAACTGGTCGGCTGATAATTTGTCTGGCGATCCAGGTAGACAAAGTTTGGGGGCAGATCAGGTTGGAGAAGCACCACCGCCCGAAGAGGAAGCCTACTAAGAAGGGGAAATGATTATTAAACTCAAGCCCTACAAGAAAGACGGTGTGTTCTATTCCGGAGAAAAAATTAAATATTCTGTTTCTATTGCCAACAAATATAAAGTTAAGCAGGAAGGTACATTCACTGCCATCGTTGAAACGGAAATGGGTCAGGTGGTTAGTAAAACGCAGGTGAAACTAAAAATTGCACCCAAGGGTCAGCGAAGTTTTCAGATTGAAATACCCAAACCTGAAAAAGAGGGCATCTACAATTTAAGAGCGGCAACCAACACCTCTACTTATGATGATACAGCTCAGTATGCTTTTGGATATGAAATAGGAAGAATCAACACACCGTATTATTTGCCACCCGATTTTGATGAGTTCTGGCAAACAGCCATGAGCGATCTGGCAAAAGTAGATCCTCAATATAAAATAACCCGTAGTGAAGAGCATAGCACCAAATACCACGATGTTTATCGTGTAGATATGGTAGGCCTGGATGAGTTTCCATTTTATGGATTCTTGTCTATTCCTAAATTAAAGGGAAAATATCCTGTAATTATTGGATACGGAGGATACAAAAAAGAAGTATTTCCATTGCTGTTTGATGAGTTTATTTCATTTGCTGTTAATGTAAGAGGGATTGATAAAAAATACCAGAAAGAATTTAACCCCGATGACAAAGAGCAGATAATGATTAATGCAGAAGATAAAAATGCATATGTTTATAAAGGCATATACATGGATTGTATCCGCGCAGTTGATTTTGTTTACTCCCACGAACATATGGGTATGGATTTAAGTCGTGTTTTAGCCTTTGGTGGTAGTCAGGGTGCAACCATGGGTCTGGTAACTGCTGCATTAGTGCCCGATAAGATTAATGCGGTTATTGCAAGTAACCCGGTTTTTGCCGATTGGAAAAACAGTTTTGCTGTTGGAAAAAGTAAACGCGTATTAACATTTCCCTCCGATGCAATCGTGAGATACCTAAGAGATAATCCCGACTTTACAGAAGAACAAATGTTGGAGACGTTCAATTATTTCGACTTGCAGAATTTCATGCCCAAAATACAGTGTCCTGTTTTATATGCAGTGGGTTTGCAAGACGATTTTATTTCGCCAGGCAGTGCCATTGCAGCCTATAATAAATTGAGAATGGACGCAAGAGCTGCCAGTGAATTATATATTTTCCCTGATTTGGGTCATGAAATTCCGGTGTATCATAATTCATTTATTGGAATCTGGTTTGCTGAACAAGCAGTAAAAAGACGGAAAAGATAAATACATGCAATTGTCAAAATCATATATCATTTTTCTTTTTACGGTAATGGTGCTTTCCATTGGTGAGGCCAGGGCCGATTATCCGATAGGTAAGCGAAGAACAGCCATTACGGGGACCTTTAATTATTTTTATTCTGATAAGTTTTTTGACGCAAACGGAAAGCTGACCAATAACTTTCCCGGCGATTATTTTCAATCTACTTTCTATAGTTTAAACGTTATGCATGGCCTTGGAAGAAGAATTGATTTAACGGCTACCTTACCTTTTGCAAAACAAACCCTGGTAAACGGTAATAATTCTGAAACAAGGGCTGGAATTACAGATATAAATATTGGATTGTCTTTTCATTTTCCTTCTGTGGATTATAAACGTTATTTCACTTTAAAAACCGCTGTGGGTGTGCCCGCGTATCAGAACAACCAAACCCCCTACCTGGGATTTGCATCCAAAGCTGTTATGCTAGGCGCCAATTATTCTTTTACACCGTATAAGAATGGATATGCCATACTTGAGTTCATGTATACCCGCTTTTTAGATTCACAGGACGGCCCCAATCAGTACCGGGGATCCTTAACAATCGGGAAAATGTACAATAAGCATACTTCGGTAACCGCATCCCTTGCCCATCTGGTTTCTCAAAGTGTGAACACCGCGTTTAATCCAAATTTGCAATTAAACAAAAACTTCAATGCTGCTACTTTGAATGTAAGTGTTGGAAGAAAAATAAACAGATCCATTACCCCAACTATTCAGGCATATTATACATTGTTGGGTCGTAATGCAGGATTGGGTTTGGGTGTTAATTTCTTTGTTACAGTAAGATTACCGTAGAAAATTTTATCCTTTGTTATACAGGATTATTAAGCCCTTTATACGAATTGCCCTCTATTTTTTCTTCAGAAAAATCCATGTAAGCTATTCAACTGTATATGATATAAAAGGTCCGGTATTAATTATCGCCAACCACCCCAATTCTTTTTTAGATGCCATTTTAATTGGGGCATATTTTAAAAAGCCCATCCATTTTCTGGCAAGAGGAGATGCTTTTAAAAAACCCGTACACCGGTTTTTATTAGGCCTGCTCAATATGATTCCCATTTACAGATTAAGTGAAGGCAAGGAAAACCTTTACCTGAATGAATACGCATTTAAAGCTTCTCAGAAAGTGTTGCAAAACGAGGGTATCGTACTCATATTTATAGAAGGAATTTGTTTGTTAACCAATCAGCTGCAGCCCTTTAAAAAAGGCGCAGCCAGAATTGCGCTTGATTATGAGGGAAAGAAACCATTACAGATCCTTCCACTTGGAATAGCGTACAATCGTTTTAATACCTGGGGATCAACTGTACAAATTATTCCAGGTAAACCATTAAAATCGGAACAATTGTTTCCATTTAATGACAGGGCCAGAAATATGCGCCATTTCAATGAGTATATTCAGCAAGACTTGAATCCGTTAATTAATGTGCCCGAAAATGAAAAGCCAGCTCAAGGCACTGTTGTGAAATTTCTTGGACAGATTGGTTACGTATTACATCGCGGGATTTTCCATTGGCTGAATGCCCGGATAATAAGCAAAACCAGCAACACGGTATTTCATGATTCTGTTTTATTTGCCGCTTTATTGTTGTTTTACCCAATACTTATTGTGATCATTGGTGCATGCGCTGTTTCCCTTTTTGGCTGGCTGAGTATTTTGCCTTTATTGTTGCTAACGATTATGGCCAGGTGCATTGTTTTGGTGAAAAATCCAAACGAATAATGGTTCAGCCCAATAATATTGCTAATTTGTAGGAACCATGAGAAACCTATTACTTCTGCTAAGTCTGCTATTCGTTATAGAGACAAGCGCACAGGACACTATTTCAAAAAAAGACATTGCATCTGCAGCAAAGCTTTTTCATTTGCAATTCAACGAAAAAGAAATTGATACCATGTATGTGGGTATCAAAGACAATGTAAAAGTCTATGCTGATATGCACAAAGCCAGTATTCTCAACAGCGTTCCCATGAGTCTTTGGCAAAATCCCATTGTGCCCGGACTGGAACTGCCCACCAAACAAAAACCAATAAAATGGAAGTTAAATAAAGGAGTTGCACTTCCGCAACAGCTGTCAGAACTGGCGTTTTATAGTGTATCCGATTTGGCCGCACTTCTTAAATCTAAAAAAATAAGTTCAGTAGAGCTTACCCGTTTCTTTATCAATCGTATTCGCCAATACGGAGATAGTTTACAATGTGTTATATCCATTACCGAAGACCTTGCCATGGAGCAGGCAAAAAAAGCAGATGATGAAATTGCTGCCGGAAAATACAGGGGCTTATTGCATGGCATACCTTATGGTCTAAAAGACTTGTTTTCGGTGAAGGGAACAAAAACCACCTGGGGCGCAGCACCCTATAAAGATCAGGTTATAGACGAAGATGCTTATGTCTACCATCGACTTTCAGAAGCGGGTGCTGTATTGGTTGCCAAGTTTACGCTTGGCTCACTGGCCATGGGAGATTATTGGTTTGGTGGCAGAACCAGAAACCCCTGGAATTTAAAAACAGGTTCTTCCGGTTCCTCTGCAGGTTCGGCTTCTGCAACGGTAGCCGGATTGGTTCCCTTTGCCATTGGAACAGAAACCTGGGGCTCTATTATTTCTCCTTCTTCAACCTGTGGGGCCACGGGCCTAAGACCTACTTTTGGAAGAATCAGTAGAACGGGTGCAATGGCATTAAGCTGGAGCTTAGATAAAATTGGCCCTATCTGCAGATCCGCAGAAGACGCTGCCATTGTATTTAGTTATATACATGGCACAGATGATTTAGACAGATCAGCGGTAAATGTCCCCTTCAACTATCAGCCAGATGGAGAGATTAAAAAACTCAGGATCGGATATGCAAAAAACTATTTTGACTTAATCAGGGATACATCCAGAGCCGAATGGAAGGTATTGAACACTTTTAAAGAGCAGGGGATTGAATTGATTCCTGTTGAGTTCCCGGATACATCTGTATACAAGGCAAATATAATGGATGTTATCATCAGTGCAGAATCTGCAGCGGCATTTGATGAATTAACCCGCTACAATATTGATGATGAATTAACCAGACAGGGCCCTTTTGACTGGCCCAATAGTTTCAGGGTCTCCCGATTGGTTCCGGCAGTGGAATATGTAAATGCCAACCGAATTCGCTATCAACTTCAGCAAAAAATTCATGCAGCCCTAAAGGATATTGATGTATTAATTTGTCCAACAAGAGGAAGTGGCAACCAGTCTGCTATTACCAACCTGACCGGGCAGCCAGTTGTTTGTACTCCTACGGGTTTTGACAAAAGAACCGGGCTTCCAACCAGTATCAGTTTTATTGGAAACTTATTTGATGAAGCTTCGATTTTATTGGCCGCAAAATATTATCAATCCTTAACCGAATGGGAAACCATTTTCCCACCAAACTTTCTCAAATAGCAGTCAATGTTTAAATTCAATAACAAACCACTTGCTATCATTGTTAGTTTTTTGCTTTTTGCGGGCTTCATTCTTTCTCTTTATTCAATAACGTATTCAGGCAAAAGTTTTGAGACAGTCAGTATGAAAGTACTGGAGGATAAAGGCAAACTAACACCCGATCAGGCCGCACTTCAATTTCAGAACAGTAAGAGAATAGTAGAGAATGGATTTTTTAATCCTGGCTTTTCAGCGAACAAATGGTGGATTTTTGTTGAGACCCCTGCCGCACCTGGATATTTTCTTCAGGTGGCTAATCCCCATATTAATGAAATCAGAATTTATACGCTGAAGAACAATCAACCTGTACTTGCTTTTGAATCGGGCGATTATTTTCCATTTAAAAAGAGATTCCTGGATGATCCCGATTATTGGTTTCCCATTCCTTTTAATACCGAGGGATTGATGATTGAGATTGATAAAAGCGGTGAGTCTGTAGAAGTTCCCGTAAGAATGATTACTCAGAAAGAAATGATTGGTTATCTCTCCAATCAAAAACTGGTATATGGAATTTTTTTAGGCTGGATGATTTTTCTGGCATTGCTGAATATTTTTTTAGTTCCTTGAGAAGCCTGGCTTAGCAGCAGCCAT
>CALEST010000334.1 GCA_937907555.1 uncultured Sediminibacterium sp. | reverse complement strand
CAATAGTCCAATGTAAGAATATCCTTGCCAAAAAAATAACTCCCATTGGCCAGTACAGAAACAACTTTGGATGCGTCGGGCATAAAAAGTTTGGCGGTTACCGGATCCCCTAATGTAATATCCCTCTTTGATCTTATATATAATGGTGACATCACTTTGTTTTTGTATACTACCTGTAGATAATCCTTGAATTGCAGACCGGCTGTATTGTCATCAATTGCAAAGGCGATGCTATCCCCATTTAAAGGTTTATTGATTAAAACGTCTACTTCTTCCATTAAGGGTTCTCCATTAAGCCTTATGGTGGCACTTGGGGCTTTCTGTCGAATTATCCTTTTTATCTCAAATCCCTCTTCATTAATTTTATTGCGGAACACACTTCGCATAAAATGCATTAAAGATCCTTTGTAAGTATCAGCTCTATTGGCAAGCCATTTTTGATACTGTCGGTTATTTTTTGGTTTCCTTTCTGAAAACAAAGGATAACCCTGGTAAAAAAATATTCTGGTTTTATAATTATGTTCGAATTGGGTAAGCGAGTAAGTTAAATCAAAGCCCAATGCATTATTCTCTATTCGCAATGGTTCTGTTGCATAGGCACGAAGAATATTTTCCTTTTTACTGAAGGTAAATTTAACCGCATCTTTATTGAGCAGCTTACAGTTTAATGCGTTGGGCGTATTCCCAATAAGCATTTCCATAAAAAAAATTCCCCATTTCTCCCAACCGTTTTTATCGTAACTCCCAACAACAACTTCCTCCAATTCGGCCACTTGATGTTTTAGTTCAATTATTAATCCGGTTATGTTTTCCTGTAAGCTTACTTCAGTAGCATAGGTTTCATACCCAATTAGTGCAGCAACCAGGTTAAAACGACCGGGACCAGCCAATTCCAGTTTAAATTCACCTGCACTGTTTGTATTAGTACCCACAGAGGTATTCGCAAGAAATACACTGGCAGCAGGCAATCCCTGCTTGGTGTTAAAGTCAATAATTTTCCCACTAATTATTCTCTGGGCTTCTGCAAACTGTGCAGTTGCTATCCAGAGAATGATGAGAAGGATTTTTTTAATCATAAAATGTCTTTTACAAACCAAATAAACCTGCGTTCAACAATTGCAAGGTTTTGGTTTTATACGTCTGAGGCACGAGTAAGGAAATATTATGCGGACTTCCTCCATAGCTAACCATTGTTGTTGGCACTTCATTCAGCGAATCAAACAGCTTTTGTAACACATGATCGGTCTGAGCAATCTCATTCCCTACAATAGAAACTATCGTCTGACCCTTTTCAACATCCACGCTTCCAAATGGTTCGAGTTCCCTGACAATTTCAGGCAAGAATGCATCCGAATCAATAGTTACCGAAACAGCTACTTCGGATGTGGTAATCATATCAATGGATGTTTTATATTTTTCAAAAACTTCAAATACCTTCCGCAAGAAGCCATAGGCCAATAACATTCGGCTACTTTTAATCTTAATGGCGGTAATTCCATCTTTTGCAGCTACAGCCTTTACCCCAACACTGCCAGCTTCCTTAGTAATGACGGTTCCAACCGCATCTGGTTGCATCGTATTCAATAATTTTACCGGCACATTTTCTTGCTGAGCAGGCCAGATACAGGTAGGATGTAAAATTTTTGCCCCGAAATAGGCAAGCTCTGCCGCTTCATCAAAGCTCAACTGCTCAATGGCAACTGTTTTATTTACAATTCTGGGATCATTATTGTGCATTCCATCTATATCCGTCCAGATTTCACAAACAGAAGCATTGCAGGCAGCCGCAATTAGTGATGCCGTATAATCACTTCCTCCTCGTTTTAAATTATCAACTTCTCCCTTTGCATTTTTACAGATATAACCCTGAGTAACAAAAATCCCTGTCCCCTTATACTTATCCAGTAAATGGTTCAGTTTTGTTCTGATAGGAAGAAGCTGTGGCTCTTCGTTGGCATCGATACTCATGAATTCCAATGCGGGCAGTAATTCATGCTGAACGCCTATTTCAGACAGATATACAGAAAACAACTTAGTACTCATTAATTCGCCTTGAGCAAGAATGTCCTTATTCAAAGCCTCACTGAACGAGATACGCAGTATAATGTTCAGAAATTCAAAATGTTCCGCAATTATTAAACGTGCTTTTTCCTGATTCTCTGGCTTAGTAACCAGATGATTGATGAAATTCAAATAATGTTGGTGTAATTGCTGAATGGTATCTTTTGCTGAATCTCTATCTCCTTTTGCCAGTAAATCACTGATTTGAACAAGTGTATTGGTTGTACCACTAAGCGCACTCAATACCACAATTTTCTGCTCGGAATCCCTGGTTATAAGTTTTGCAACTTCGTGCATTCTTTCCGGCTTACCCACACTGGTGCCTCCAAATTTCATTATTTTCATTGCTGCCTAATTTACAGCAAATGTAACGCTAACAAGTGAATCACATGCCATAAGGCTTTTGAGTTTCACAACCTAAATTCTCTCCTGGATCTACCCCCAGCTTTTTACAAAAAGCAAGATAATACTGCAATCTGATTTTGTTTCTGCTTGACGTAATTCCTCCGCATTCCAACCCTCCGTTCACAATATTCATAACAGCACCAAAACCGGGCTTCCTACCCATCAATGAATCCTGTTTTGAAGGAATCCATTTACCAGCCATTACTTCGTGACAGGAGGGCTTGGGATCCTGTGGTGTTATCCAGAACCATATGGCTGATGCAAAACTCAACTCAGCATTTTTTACCAACAATTCGGGATTCTTTAACAAACTATCTTTATTGCCTAAGACCTGCTCACTAAATAATCCATAATTATAATTCCAGCTCAATTGAATAGGTCCTCTGCCATGATAGGATTTGCCTTTAACAGGAGGATAATAGGGGTCTGTTGTATCACTGTAATGGTCACAACCATTTAAACAAGTCAGTTCTTCTTTATAATACAACCCAAAATCATAAAAACTATTCATATCCATTTCACTACCCCCGCCTGTTTCATGCGAGATGGTTGCCAGAAATGCGGCAAGTTCTCTGCGTTGAATATCCGCTGTTGTACTAGACAAAAATTCTGGGAAACGTTTTGTAGCTGCAACAAAAGCTTCATAAGTATAAAAAGGAATTGCAGCACTATCTCCACCATTGATATGAGGGAATACTGCATCCCATTCGGCCTTGCTTAAAACCGGAAAAGATTCATTAGAATGTTTTTTTGCAGGAAAACAGGAAGCCAAAAGCAATGGAATTCCCATCCAAATTAAAAAAGTTACTAGTAATCGCATAATTGTGCAGTTGAACAATACTACAAACGAATTCCAAATAAATTACCGGTTGCAATTAAATCTTCAACCACCACTGGTAAAAGCGGGATTCCATTTTTTATTCTCTCAGACTCAATCTTTCTTTCAGGATCGCCAGGAATTAAAACCGGATTGGTTGAATCTACT
>CALEST010000333.1 GCA_937907555.1 uncultured Sediminibacterium sp. | reverse complement strand
TTTTTATTCAATGAAATATTTTCCAGTTCGTTATAAAAATTCAGACCTGCTATTGTTGAAGTAATTTCTGCCAGTTGACCAGCTAAATAATAAGGATGCAGCGGTATTTGCGAAACAAATACGCCCTCCTGTAAATCTAAAACAGCGGTTTCTGTTGTATAATTTCCCTGTAACTGAAAACCCAGTTCTGCAGCCAAATGCAAAGTAAAGTATAGTGGCAGATTACCCGTCAGCGTTGGGTTTCCACGATCGAGCTGCTTCAGGGTATCTTCAATTAAATAATAGAGTTCCGGATTGGCTTCGGGTTGTTTTAAGCTATGCTGCAACAATTCCATCACATAGATAGCCACTGTATTCTTAACTACATTAAACAATACCGACTCATATAAATACGCCCAGCGGAATTCTTTAATAAATTGCAATTGCTTGAGTTCGTTGTGGTACACCTGCAATTCCAGAATGGCAGCCGGATTAAAATAACTGGCTTTGCCCGCAGAAGTTTTACTGCTTTGGCGCACTCCTTTAACCAGGTATTGTTGTATCCCAAACAATTCTGTGTAAATAGAAGTAATGATACTGGAATCACCGTATTTAATGGTTCGCAATACCACACCCCGGGTTGAATGCACCGTGCTCATGTTGCAATTTAAACAACGCCCGTAAACTGTTTCAGGAAGCGAACATCATTTTGAGAATATAAACGCAAATCATTTACCTGGTACTTTAACTGCGTAATTCTTTCAACACCCATACCAAAGGCAAAACCTGTGTATTTATTGGAATCAATGCCGAAGTTCTCCAATACTTTTGGATGCACCATTCCGCTTCCTAAGATTTCAACCCAACCTGTATGCTTACAGATATTACAGCCCTTGCCTTCACAAATTAAACAGCTGATATCCATTTCGGCACTGGGCTCTGTGAATGGGAAATAACTGGGTCTGAAACGAACTTTTACGTCTTTACCAAACATTTCCTGCACAAAGAAATAGAGGGTTTGCTTTAAGTCGGCAAAGCTTACGTTTTCGTCAATATACAATCCCTCTACCTGATGAAAAAAGCAATGGGCACGGGCGCTTACGGTTTCATTGCGGTACACTCTGCCCGGACAAATAACGCGAATAGGCGGCTTCTGGTTTTCCATTACCCTTGCCTGAACGCTACTGGTATGGGTTCTCAATAACCAGGTAGGACCATTTCCATCTTCTGGTTTTTTAATATAAAAAGTATCCTGCATATCACGGGCAGGATGGTCTTCCGGTAAATTCATTGCGCCGAAATTGTGCCAGTCGTCTTCAATTTCAGGGCCTTCTGCAACAGAGAAACCCAGTCTTTTAAAGATGGATACCATTTCATTTCTTACCAATGTTAAAGGATGTCGGCTACCTACAGCAACCGGATCTCCAGGTAAAGAAAAGTCCTGTGAATTGGAAACAGCAGCGGTTACTGCTCCTGCAAACTGATCCTGCAACTCCTGAAAACGCGCTTCAGCAAAGAGTTTGAACTCGTTCAGAATCTGACCAAATTCCTTTTTTTGTTCATTCGGAACATTTCGCATTTCGCCCATGATGGCTTTCACCAAACCCTTGGTGCCCAACCATTTGATTCGAAACTGTTCAACTTCATCGGCATTATTCGCGGCAAATGCAGCTATGGCTGCTTTGTGTTCTTTTATTTGTTGCAAGAGAGATTCCATGGTGCGAAGATAAAAACTTATATTTGTTGCTGCATCAAGCAATTTTACATGGAATATAATACCTCCAGGAAACTCCTGGGAATGAAGGAGTACGGCAGACACGTACAGAAGATGGTGGATTACCTCCTCACAATTGAAGACAGAGAAAAGAGACAAAAACAGGCGCAAGCGGTTATTGAGCTCATGGGATTTTTAAACCCTCACCTGAAGAACGTAGAAGACTTCAGGCATAAATTATGGGATCATTTATTTTTCATCAGCAATTTCACGCTGGATGTAGACAGTCCTTATCCCATACCACAGAAAGAAACCTATAAGCTTAAACCAGACCCATTGCCTTATCCAAAGCGCAATCCCAGATACGCACATTTGGGTAAGAACCTGGAAGTGGTGATAGATAAGGCTTTGAAAGAAGAAGATCCGGAGAAAAAAGCAGGATTTGCCAACGCCATTGCCTATTATATGAAGTTGTCATATAGTAACTGGCACAAGGAACTGGTACACGATGATGCCATCCGTTCCGAGTTGGATCAAATTACCGGTGGTCAGTTAGAGTTTAGCAATACGCCTTATATCAAGCACCGCAATCAGCCTTTTGAACGCGATGATTATCCAGCCAGAAGCGGTGGCAGATGGAAGCAAAACTTTGGCGGAAGAAACAGAAACCAGGGTGGTGGCGGACAACGCAATGATTCAAGAAACCAAGGCGGAGGCGGCAACCGCAACCAGGGCGGTGGTCAGCGCAACGATTCAAGAAACCAGGGTGGCGGCAATCGCAACCAGGGCGGTGGATTCAAGAAACGCTATTAATATTTCATGAGTAGTTTTGAAGTAATAGGTGGCAAGCAGTTAAAAGGCAGCATTGTTCCGCAAGGCGCCAAAAACGAAGCGTTGCAAATTTTATCTGCGGTTGTATTAACTAAAGAGCCTGTAACCATTTCGAATATTCCGGACATTCTGGATGTGAACCTACTCATTGAGTTATTGCAGGAAATGGGGGTTGTGGTCAACCGCATTAATCAGGATACCTATCAGTTTCAGGCCAATGATATACAGGTAGACTACCTGGCATCAGAAGATTTCAGAAAAAAAAGCGGAAGGCTCAGAGGCAGTGTAATGTTAGCCGGACCCTTGCTGGCAAGATTTAAGAAAGCCTACCTGCCCAAACCTGGTGGAGATAAAATCGGAAGAAGAAGATTAGATACCCATATCATCGGTTTTCAAAAATTAGGTGCTCATTATGCCTATGATGAAAACATTGGTTGTTTCACTTTAAGCACGCCTGCATTAAAAGGTTGCTATATGTTACTGGACGAACCTTCTGTAACAGGTACAGCCAATATAGTAATGGCTGCTGTTTTAGCGGAAGGCAAAACCACCATTTACAATGCAGCCTGCGAACCTTACTTACAGCAGTTGTGCAGTATGCTGAATAGAATGGGAGCTAAAATCAGCGGTATCGGTAGTAATTTATTGGTTATTGAGGGAGTAGAAACGCTGGGTGGCACAGAACACCGACTACTTCCAGACATGATTGAAATAGGCAGTTTTATTGGATTGGCTGCCATGACCAAAAGTGAAATCACTATAAAAAATGCGGGGGTTCAGCACCTGGGTATTATTCCGGAAAAATTTCAACAACTCGGTATTCAGTTTAGCATACAGGATGATGATATTTATATTCCTTCACAGGAATCTTATACCATACAAACTTTTATGGACGGAGGTATTCTAACTATTTCCGATCATCCATGGCCGGGTTTTACACCAGACTTATTGAGTATTGTATTGGTAGTAGCCACCCAGGCAATCGGATCGGTTTTGATCCACCAGAAAATGTTTGAGAGCCGTTTGTTCTTTACCGACAAATTGATTGATATGGGCGCACAGATTATTTTGTGTGATCCGCACAGAGCTACCGTAATTGGACTCGGCAGAAGAAATACCTTAAGAGGTATTACCATGAGCAGCCCTGATATCAGAGCCGGACAGGCACTGCTAATTGCAGCACTCAGCGCAGAAGGCAAAAGCACCATTCAGAATATTGAACAAATTGACCGCGGCTATCAATTTATAGATAAACGTTTACAAAGTTTGGGTGCGGAAATCGTAAGAAAATAGTGGCATTTGGTTCGTCTGAACTAGACTATTCATTGAAGATTTTTATATTGTTTACTATTTTGTTTTGTTTATGAATAAAAAACAATATAAATTTACAAACATGAAGGAAAAACAGATCTTACTGGATGCTTTGGAGCAACTTGAAGTGCACACTGGGATTAAAGCTACGGTGACACCTGCCCAAGGAATTGACGGAATATTGCATTTTAATGTGGATGGGAAAGCGCAAATGGCCTTTGTTGAAGTTAAAAATCATATTAGAGGTCACCAGCTTGTTAACCTAGTTCGACTTAAAGCTAGGTTTAATCCCTTGATGGTAATTACTGAACAGATCTATCCCAAAATCAAAGAAGAGCTTCGGAGAGAAAATATTGCTTATTTGGAAACTAGTGGGAATGTTTTCTATAAAGGAAAGGATCTGATGTTGTGGATTGATGGGCATAAAATGTTACCAGGATTGGATGTTAGAGAAAAGAAAGGGCGTGCATTTACTAAAACAGGACTTAAACTTTTGTATCATCTACTGCTAAACCCAGCGTTGCTGGATTTAACATATCGGGAAATCGCTCGAATTACAGGTACCGTATTTGGGAACATAAACGTAATCATGAATGATTTAAAACAACAGGGATTTCTGTTGAAGTTAGACAAGAGTCGTTATCAATTGCAGAACAAGAAAGAATTGATGGAGCGATGGATGGTGGCTTATGAAGAGAAACTGAAACCTGCATTAAAACTGGGAAATTTTAGATTCTTAAAAAACGAAGATTTTATTCAATGGAAGAATATTCAGTTGGAGCCCCATACAGTGTGGGGAGCAGAACCAGCTGCCAATCTTTTGACCAATTATTTAAAACCTGGGGAACTTACCCTATACACCCTTGAAACAAAACAAGAGTTGATTCGCCATTACAAACTAATACCAGATGAGAACGGGCCTGTGAAAACATACCAAAAGTTCTGGTATAATGATGAAGAAAATAATAACATGGTCAACCCCCTATTGGTCTATGTTGATTTGATGAACACGGGAGATAGAAGATGTATTGAAACAGCACAAAAGATTTATGAGCAATATTTACAAGACAAATTTTGAAGGCCTGCAATTAGATGCTAAATTTAGTGAAGCCCTGTCAGCTCTGGAACGTGGGTTTACTCATTTTGGTATAGATTATTATTTAGTAGGTGCTGTATCACGAAATGCATGGCTGAGTGGGATACATAAAGTAACACCAAAACGCACCACAGGAGATGTTGACTTTGCTGTGTTTATCAATTCCACTGGTGTTTATGAAGGTCTGAAAAAATATCTCATAGAGGTGGAAGGTTTTCAGCCCATACATGACAACGCCTTCATTGTGATGTGGAAAGACGGAACGGAGATTGATCTTTTGCCATTTGGTGCCATTGAAGATGGGAACCGCAAAGTGACCGTAAAGGGAACGGGATATACAAGCGTGCATGTAGATGGATTTAATGAGGTTTACAACGTAGGATTACCTGAAATCGAGTTAGATGAAAATCATCGTTTCAAGTTTGCAACATTAAGTGGAATTGTACTCTTGAAACTAATTGCCTGGGACGACAGACCTGAAGTTCGTGGCGATGATATTAAAGACGTCTCAGAAATACTGGATCATTTTTTTGATATCAACCAAGAACAGATCTGGGAAAATCATGCAGAAATGTTTATTGTTGAACCTGTAACAGATGATGGCAGGAATGGATTATTGTTAATTGCAGCAAAAGTTTTAGGAAAAGAGTTGAAAAGAATTGTTTGCCAGACACCGGCATTACAAGATCGCGTATTGGGAATCATATCACGGAATACCATAGATGCCGAGACAAGTGCAATGGGAAAGATAATGGCGCAGTATTTTGAAACGACCGTTGAACAAGCAAGGCTGCTCATTAAAGAAATAGAAGATGGGCTGGTAGAGTAATATAACATAGGGTGTTACTATTGACCAATTTGTATGAGCTTAGTTTCCTTACGTTCAAAAAAATTAAACTAGTTTTATACCACCATCAACAACTCCCTACGGGTGGTAAACTTTGAGCGTAATATCCACTTTATTGACGTATTCCTCACTAAAAGACAAGTACAACAAATAGCACAAAAAAAAAGCCACCCCCCAAAAAAAATTAGGAAGTGGCTGAGTATAAAATGATTCCGAGAACTACCGATTTACTTATGGGTATATTATTTCTTTTTTAAAGTTGGTATTTGAAACCGGAATAATTTCTAAAATATCTTCTCGCGTATAGATTTCATAAGGATCAAGAAGTAGAAGAATGTACTTATCGGTATTTGAGTACTCAATAAGATATAGTTCAATATTATCAACTTGAACATTATAAGAAATATTTTGTCGTACCTCGTCAAGTTTGTTTTCAGCTATCGCCTTCTTTATTATTTCAAGATTGTTTGCAGAGTGTGGAATACCGAATAAAAAATAAGCTGTAGCAATATCTTTTTCAATATGCTTCCTTTTCAAACATTTACGCAACTTGACATAATAAGGATTCGCTTTATTATTATTAAACAACATTTTTAAAAAACTCATACTACTTTGGTTTTTTGATGGTTAATGCATCATATGTTTTATCCCCTGCCGTAGCACCTAGTATACTTCCCCCTATACTGCCAATAATTCCTCCAATAAATGCGCCAGGAAGAGCACCCGCACCCCCAAAAGAGAGCGCCTATAGCAGCTCCTGCTTTTGCACCTAATTCACCGCCAACTAATGCGCCAGTTAAAGCCCCACCCTCTCTTGAAACAGCTTTTAGTTTATTATCAGAAGTGCCAATATCATAAGCCGCCATTCCGACTGCCAGTACCCCAGAAGCTTTGCCTACAGCTCCAAGTTTTTCAACGGTTGCATTAACGCTAACATTCGATTTACTTGCTGTGCCCGATATCCTACCTGCTTCTTCTGACATGGGGCGCATGTTTTCGGCAATCTCCTTCATTAATGTTGGAGTCTTCGCCCTTGCTTCAATCTTAGCTTCCGTTCGACCTCTAAAATCAGAAGCATCAAGTTTAGAAACATTTCTTACATATTCACCACGAACTATATTGGCTTGAATTAAAGTAGCGGAAGTTGTACCTAATACGCCTTGCAGTCCTAAAACAAAAGGGGTAGTTGTATCTCCTAGTGGATCATTAAATAATATTGGATTGTTACCCATTGACGCATACATACTTTGGGAATAATCAGGCTTACTATCTACTTGCCACCATCTTCCTAATTGCGGATCTAGACTCCTTAAAGGAGTTGAATATAATTCTAAACCTGAACCGTCAGAAAACTCTTTGTTTTCTAATTCGGTCCCATTATTCCATTTACGTTTATTCTCAAACTTCCCCGCAGCCTTACTGCTAATACCACCCATTGTTAACCCGAACGGATAATAGTGGATTCACTTATAATCCAAGCCCTGTA
>CALEST010000332.1 GCA_937907555.1 uncultured Sediminibacterium sp. | reverse complement strand
TTCAACGTTTCCCATGCATCATAAAGCATAAATAACTCTTCTGTGTTCTGCTCATAACCCAGTTGCATGGTCTTGTAATTATTCCGCAGAGCAGGAATAATATTTTCTTCGTATAGTTTTATTTGCTTTTTCTTTAAATCAAGTTCATTTCTCATGCCATAGGCCATGCCGCTGTATTCATTCACCATCATTTCCTTTTGTGATTGTATGGCATAGGTTTTCCATTTCAGGCTTTCAATATTAGCCTTGTTCATTTTAGATGACCATTTTGCCATCGGAATCCGTACCATGCCCATGATGGTGTACTGCATAGGCTGACCGCCAAAACCAATCATATTATCGTAGCGTATACCAAACTGGGGCTTGAGTGCAGCTTTTTCTGTTTCCTGTTTCAGTAATGTGAGGTTGATTTCCTTGTTTAGAGATTTCAGGTCACTCCGGTTAGTGTAGAATAATGTGCTGTCAAAAACAAGCGCTGAATAATCGCTTAATAAATAGGTGGTATCAATATCAAATTCTATCATGGCATTTCTGCCCATCAATGAATTAAGGCGGATGCGTTTTTCCCTGATGTCGGCTTCAAACATAAGTTGCATATTCTTTACATCACCCAATGCTGCTTTTGCTTTGTAATAGGCGCTTATTTTCTCCAACCCGTTTCTATATCGTATCTCCGCATTTTTAATCATGAATTCCAGAATCCTTTCGTTTTCACTCAGTATCACGAGTTTCTTTTTCAGGATAATCCATTCGTAAAAAAACTGCTTTGCATCATTGATCAATTCATTGAGTGTGGCATTCTTTCTTTCCTTTTCCACGGATGACATAGCTTTCATATACCTTTCATCTGCGTCCAGCTTTTTTCGGTTGGGGAACATCTGTTCGCCGGATACCATCACAGAACCCATACCCGGTATATCGCCTTCCCGATGCCAAAGCCGCACATCATAGGGTGTCATAAACTGGCCGATGCCTACCTGCGGCGGCATCCAGCTTCTTGCACCCTTAGCCGCTTCATCCATGGAACGTATTTCATTATCATACATTTTAACCACAGGATGCGATGATTTGATGCTGTCAATAACAGCATCCAGTTTTAAGATTTGCGAATGGCTGCTGCCAGCAACCACAGATGCAAACAATGCCAGGATTAGTTTATTCTTTAACATCAATTAATTCAATTTTACCTTTACGTTTTAATTCTCTTTCCTTAATCATTTCAAATATGACAGGGGTAATCAGTAGTACATAAATGGTAGATGAAAGTGTACCGCCAATCAATGGAATTGTGATGGGACGCATTATATCGCTGCCCACACCCGTAGCCCAGAGAATGGGTATCAAACCAAAAAGCCCAACTGATACGGTCATCAGTTTTGGCCTTAATCTCTTTGCTGAACCTTCTATTACAAATTCACGAATGATAGCTGGTGTTAAAGTTGCTTTGGAGTTGCCGTGTTTTGCCACCATATTATTCATGGCCTCATTCAGGTAGATTGTCATGAGCATAGCAGTTTCAATAGCCATCCCGAACAAGGCGATAAAACCTACTGCCACCGCAACGGATAAATTAATGCCATAAAAATAAACCATGAAAACCCCACCGATCAATGCAAACGGAACTGTTATCATCGTAATAGCAGCTTCTTTAAAAGAATGATAAGTGAAATACAATACCATGAAAATGATGATAATGACTATTGGCAAAATCATTTTCAATGTACGATTAGCCCTTATCTGGTTTTCCCACTGGCCGCTCCATTCCAGGAAATATCCTTTAGGAAGTTTAGTTATCATCTGGTTTAATCTTTCCTGTGCCTCTTTTACGGTGCTTCCCAAATCTCTTTCTCTTACATTGAAAAGAACGGTGCCCCTGAGCATGGCATTTTCTGAATTAATCATTGGTGGTCCATCACTGAGTTTTATTTCTGCGACGGCCTCTAAGGGAATCGGACCGAAATTCATCGTCTGAACCTGTAACCTCTTTAATGATTCCAGGTTATTACGGAAATCCTGACCGTACCGAGCATTTACTGAAAAGCGCTGGCGGCCTTCAATCGTCGTAGTAAGCTTCATCCCTCCCAATGCACTTTCAATGACCGTATTAACATCATCCACACTCAGTCCATACCGGCCAATTTCCTCCCGTTTCACTGCAATGTCAACATACTTACCGCCGGTGATGGGTTCCACATACAAATCTTTTATGCCTTCAATACCTTCCAATTGCTTTTTGATAGTTTGGGCAAAGGCATAAATACTGTCTAAGTTTTGTCCATACACTTTCAACCCAACATCGGTCCGAATACCTGTTGAAAGCATATTAATACGGTTAATAATAGGTTGTGTCCATCCATTGGTAACACCCGGTATCTGCATTTTGGAATTTAGCTCATTGATGATACCATCTTTCGTCATTCCTTTTCTCCATTCGCTTTTTGGCTTCAGCAGAATAATGGTTTCTATCATACTGATAGGTGAATTATCCGTTGCCGTATTTGCCCGGCCTGCCTTGCCCAGTACATGTGAAACTTCAGGAACAGTGCTGATGATTTTATCCTGCACCTGCAGCAGTCGTTTAGCTTCTGAATTGGACACATCGGGTAATGTAACAGGCATAAAGAGCAAGGAACCTTCATCCAGCGGCGGCATAAATTCAGAGCCGAGCCTTGTCATCATTATGATGCCGGTTGCCAGGGCAATAATATTTACCGCAATGGTGGTTTTACGCCACTTCAAACACCACTTCAGGATTGGGGTATAGATTCTTTCCAGCGTTCTTGTAATAGGATTGGCACTTTCAGGCTTTAATCTGCCTTTGAGAAAAAATGAAATCAGTACAGGAGTTAAAGTGATAGCAAGAAAAGCATCGATCAGCAGGATGAACGTTTTTGTCCATGCCAGCGGATGAAAGAGCTTGCCTTCCATACCCGTAAGCAGAAATACCGGAAGAAAAGAAGTAACCACAATGATGGTAGAATAAAATACACCTGGGCCCACCTGTTTGGATGACTTCTCAATAATTTCACTCCGTTCTTCAGGTGTCAGCGGGTCTTTATTTCTTTTGAGCCATTTTGCCATATTTATGCTTTGTCGGATGAGTTAATTTTTGCTGTTTGCGCTTCACTGATATGCCGGTAAGCATTCTCCACCATAACAATACCATCATCTACCACCACGCCAATAGCCAGTGCAATACCTGTTAATGACATTATGTTGGATGAAATACCAAACATTTCCAGGAATATAAATCCGGCCGCTACAGAAATAGGTAATTGAATAAGGATAATTACAGCACTTCTCCAGTGAAATAAAAAAATAAGAACAATAAGAGAAACAGCAATCATCTCTTCAATCAGTGTTCCTTTTACCGAATCAATAGCTTCCTGTATCAAAGTGCTGCGATCATAGGAGGTTTTAAATGTCACCCCTTCGGGCAATCCTTTTTCTACTTCCTTCATTTTCGCTTTTACAGCTTCAATTACTTTATTGGCATTCTCATTATACCGCATCACTACAATGCCGCCCACCACTTCACCTTTCCCATCCATATCAAAGATGCCGAGACGTAAATCACCACCCATTTGTACTGTGCCGATGTCTTTTACTCTTACCGGGATACCATTATAGTTTGCGAGTGCAATGTTTTCAACATCCTCCTTACTTTTTATATAGCCGAGGCCCCGAATGATATAGGCCATATCTGCCATTTCAAACTTTCTGCCGCCTACATCATTGTTATTCGCTTTTACTTTATTCATTACATCCATCAGCGAGATGTTGTAAAACTGCAGTTTTACCGGGTCAACCACCAACTGGTATTGCTTTTCAAATCCGCCAAATGAAGCTACCTCTGCAACACCCGGCACTGTTTGCAAGGCAAACTTGATATACCAGTCCTGCAAGGCTCTTTGCTCACCCAGATCCAATTTCGGCGCATCTAAATGGTACCAGTAAACATGACCTACACCCGTGCCATCAGGCCCTAATGTGGGGGTTACACCCTGCGGTAATAACCGCTGTGCAAAATTCAGTCGTTCCAGTACTCTTGTTCTTGCCCAATAGATGTCCACATTGTCTTCAAAAATCACATATACAAAACTCATCCCGAACATAGATGTGCCCCGGATGTTCTTAATCTTTGGGATACCCTGCAGATTACTAACCAAAGGATAGGTTACCTGGTCTTCCATTACCTGCGGACTTCGACCCATCCATTCGGTAAAGACGATAACCTGATTTTCACTCAAATCCGGAATGGCATCAATCGGGTTTTGCTTAACAGAATAAATACCATACGCAAACAGGCCGCCTGCCAGGAGCAGCACAATCAGCCTGTTGCGTAAAGCCAGTTCAATCAGTTTCTGAACCATGATGTTTGATTAATCATTATTGAATTACTTCCTCTACTCTGCCGCACTTGAACATTCCGGAACCGAAATACGGGTTTTTAATTTCCTTTACTTCGCTAATCCACATGGCACCCTGGTTGTCCCTTGCCATTGGACAATGGTCATGATAAAGAGGGCGGCCAGCACCGAAGTTTTTCACCAGGTCATAAACTACTTCACTCATCATTACAAAATGTGACCGCTGATGCTTAATATTATCCCCGTTCTTAGCTATATGTTCTGCATGTTCTTTCATTTCTGCTTCGTTGGCATCGTAGGCTGTTTTTTGTTCTGCCGTCAATAATGATTTATCCAGTTTGCCAATAGCATTTTCCATTGCTTTTGCTCCACTCGCAGCTTCACCGGCATTATCACCGGCCAGGGCATTTTTGATATGCAGGTAATGGTCCACAATTTCTTTTATGGATGCTGCTGCTTTGGCATCTACATTCGTAAAAACAACAGAAACTGCCTTTACATCCTTATCATCTGTTGCAGATACATGCTGTGTTGTGTCGGTACTCGTTTTGCTCATATCGTGCCCCTCATGTTCATTTTTAGGGCTGCTGTTGCTGCAGGCTGAAAAAACAAGTGCAGATACAATTGCAATTGCTGAAATTATCTTGTTCATAGTTATTTATGATTTTGATTAATGTTGATGATTGCTGTGATCTTCTTTCTTTTCTTTTAAATCCATGCCGCATTTAGGGCATTTACCGGCTTTGCCGTATGTTTTATCGCCTTCACATTTCATAGGACATGCATAGGCTTTTACTACTTCCATTTTCATTTTTTCTTTTGGTGAAAGGTTTAAATCCATTCCACATTTGGTGCATTTTCCCGGTTTATTACTTACCACATCGGCGTGCATCGGGCAGGAGTAGTTTTTTACAACTTCAGCTTTCATTTGCTCTTTTGGTGAACGTTCCAGTTTCATACCGCAAACCGGGCAGTTACCGGGCTTTTTCATAGCTATGCTGTCATGCATTGAACAGGTATAAAGTTTTGTGTGCTTCAATGTGTCTCTTTTGCCTGCTTTTTCCTGAGCAAATACAGAAACAGACATGATGGTCAAAGCCGCCATCATCAGCATTTTTACTGATTTCATTTTTTATTATTTTACTATGTTGGAAAACGAATTACAACGGCATATAGAAATGCCAATAGCCCGGTGTAGGAACACCTGGCTCATCAATGAGTATAATCTCTAAATAAGGAAAGTACAATTGCGGATGTACACCGCAACGCCGCTACTTCGGGGTGGAGCGTGACTTACAGGATGTTTTTCGGTAACAGAAGAAACCAGGATTTCTGAACTAGTAAAACATTCAACCGGTATGTCAATAACCTGTAATGCAAAATTAGTAACGAATGACTCAGCAGTTTTCTGGTCATTGTCATTCTTCACAAACTTATGTTCATCCTTGCAGCAGCCATTATCTTTTTCTTCAGACTTCTCCATGCCGCAGTTCCCGCAAGTTTTGGATTTATTGTGCCCCAAACCCCAATCAGCCAGTTTGCCCATGCAATAGTGCATGTGCACCGTTGCCCCGGTTGAAGTACCGAGGTATAAAACGGCTAATATGGCTACGATGAACTTTTTCATGAATACGAAACAAAAGTATAGTTATTTTTTTGGAATAGAGCCCTAAATGTTTATAAAATAAATTTTAATACATGATTATGAATTACTTACAACAATTCTTCTTGGGTAGAAAAACTGCTTTCAGCAAACGACTTAGAAATTTACCGAATGACTTTAACAGGTTCATTTTATATCATATTTGCCAGCATTATGCCACTAATGGCTATCATCAGCGCTTCTTTAATGATGGATATTGAATCTACAGGAGGTTAAACAGATTTCCAGTCAAACTAATATACATGTGACTCTACCGGGATATCAATTATCCAAAATATAATATTAAAAATTCAATTAAGTATTTACAATATTAATCTGTACTAACATTTGAGCAAATTTATATTAATTATCCACTAGTAGGTCCGAAGTTTATTTATAACTGTTTTTTCAAGTTCAATTCTGATTCTCATAATTCTGCTCTTTATCTGTTCCTGGATACTATTACTTCTACATAATTACATTTGCAAAACCAGTCTTGACAACAGTCCCTTTAAGTTGAATAAGGGGAATTAGTATCACACGGCCCATTGAAACAGATTAATAACCTGTGGGCCTATTCTGTCCAAATTTTCTATCCCAGAAAGCCAGACACTACAACGACCCGCTTTTGAAAACTCGTATTTTTACATCGCGATGGAATTCAGTATTACCTATTTCAAGAATATGTTTTTACAGAAGTTCAATGAACTGGAAAGATACCATCTTGAATCTTCTAATTATTCCCTGATTCAGGCAAGTAATCCTGTTCGTTTTCTCTTATACGATACACAGCCATTAGTGGATATGCTTAATAAGGACAAACAATTGCCAATTACTTATTGCGTGAATGGGGATGAGTGGCATGAGAAGGAATCCGGTCTGTTACCGGTTATTGAATGGAAAGAGGTTAATCCGGAACTGTCAGGCAATCCGGTGGAGTTAAAGAAAGATGCTTTTCTTAAATTCAAATGCCTGTACTTTTTGGAGAACCCCTATACCGTTCAGGATATTCTTAAATTTTATGCATATGTACGGGGCGGTATACATCTGGATAAGGGAGAAGAAAAATACCAGCCGCTTCGTGAAGCATTTTATGCCTTTCAGTTAAATGGTCTGTCATCGCTGGATCACAGCATGAGAGGTATTGTACAGGTAATCTATACTACACTCAGTAAATATAAGGAAGCATTGTTGGCTGATTGATCTTTTTCCTGTTTTTTTACCGGCTTTTGTTTTTTATGGCATCGTCCCT
>CALEST010000331.1 GCA_937907555.1 uncultured Sediminibacterium sp. | reverse complement strand
CACTCCTGGTTTAGTAGGATACTTTCCCGTCATTATACTGGCACGCGTAGGACTGCATACCGGACTGGTTGCATAGGCATGGGTAAATTGCCAGCCATTTTTTGCCAAAGCATCCAACACTGGCGTTTCATAAAAAGTACTTCCATAAATACTCAGATCAGCCCATCCTAAATCATCTGCCAGAACCACAATAATATTAGGTTGCTTTTGAACAGATTGTTTTTGTCTGGATTGCGCCATTAAATGTTGGCCTGTAAAAAGAGTAATCCAAAGACAGAAGATATTTTTTACCATGCTTTATCGGATATCTTTTACACATCTAAATCCTGTATGCTCTAAACCCGTATCGGGACTGCTTTTCATTCTTCTGGCTACCCGGTACCCACTGCAATAAGCATCATTACACAAAAAGCTTCCACCTCTTAATACTCGTTTGGGTGTATAGGGATCCTGCGAATCAAAACTTTTTTCAGGTCCTTTCGGGTTCACTGAATTCTTATTCGCCAGGGTTTTGTAATATTCTGCATGATACCAATCGCTGCACCACTCCCAAACGTTTCCAGCCATATCAAAAAGTCCGAAACCATTACAGGTGAATGACATGACTGGTGCATACTTCAGAAACCCATCTTTCTGTTCATTGTAATAAGGGAAATTTCCTTCCCAGCTATTGGTCTTGGGCACACCCTGATTAACCGCCTGGTTGCCCCATGGATAAATCTGATTGATTCTTCCACCTCTTGCCGCATATTCCCATTCCGCTTCTGTAGGCAGTCGCTTGCCCGCCCATTTACAATAAGCCATTGCATCGTCCCAGCTTACATGCACAACCGGAAAATCATCCTTGCCCTTGATACTGCTTCCCGGACCCTGGGGCTTTCTCCAGTTTGCTCCTTCTACCCAACTCCACCACTGACTATAATCGTTCAGATTAACAGGGCCATTGGTTTGCTTAAATACCAGTGAAGCCGCCACCAATAAGCTATCTGCAGGTTTAGGAGTTCCGGGAGGTAAAGTCTTTTTAATTTCTTCCCAATTGGGTTTTCGCTCTGCAGTTGTAATATATCCAGTTGCTTTTACAAAAGCAGCAAACTGTGCATTGGTAACTTCGGTGATATCCATATAAAAGGAATCAACCGTTACTTTATGTTTGGGATATTCATCCTTGTCTGCCTGATCATTATCACCCCCCATATCAAAACTCCCAGCTGGAATTAAAACCATATTCCGGTATGAAGTATCACCACCAAATGCAATGGAAGAATCAGCAGACATTCCAAATCTTTGTGGTACTTGCATGCAGGCATGTGCAGAATCTTTTGGTTGATCCAATATCCCTGTTGAGGAATCTGTGTTGTCATTGTTTTTACAACTGACACCTAATAAAATCAGGTAAATAAGACCAAAATGTACCTGCTTCAAGACAATTTATTTTTGTTTTATTTTTTCAAGCAATGCTTTCATTTCATTAACCTTTTCAGGGAAAGAAGCAGCAAGGTTTTTGGTTTCACCCGGATCATCTGCTAAATTATACAGTTGCGGTTCGGTTGAATTGCCCAATTCTGTATTGGTATCCTTGTTGATTTTTGGCCCTTTGGAAGGTTCAATGTATTTCCAGTTACCTGCCAATAAAGATAAGGTAGAATTCAATGATTGTTCTACCAGCCATTCTCTGGATTGAGCTGATTGATTCAATAAAACAGGTAAAGCATTTTTACTATCAGGGGCCTGTCCTTCTGTAAATACCATTGGGCTTATGATTTCCCAGTTTCTCAACTGCATCGTCCTTGTATCCGTCATCAATTACCATTCCGTTATCGCTGGTAAAAATGATCATGGTATTTTCCAGCATCCCATTTTTCTTCAGGATGGATTCAATCTGGCCTACGGTCCAGTCCAGTCTGCGCCTTTTGCATTACCCGGAGCAATTCCTGTACCTTCCTTACGCCATGCATATTTTCCAGTCAACAATGAGAATCGGGTAGGTGAACAGGTAGCTGATGTAGCATGTGCATTGGTAAAACGAACCCCGTTTTTAGCCAGCCGATCTATATTGGGTGTTGGTATAGCAGAAGTACCATAAGCGCCAACGTCTCCATACCCTAAATCGTCTGTATAAATTAATATTATATTGGGTTTAACGCCTGCTTTCTGCTGTTTTGTTTGAGCAGTTAACTGCGCAAATACAAAAATGAACAGAAATAAAAAGTAAATTCTATTTTTCATGGCAATGCAATTTTGCTGTAAAGACTACTTGCTAAATTATCGTTTTGCCTATACTCAATTAGACCATTTGGAGGGGGCAATTGTGGCAAAGGCGAAAAAACATCACTATTTCTTATAGTCGGATGGATTTACTCCAAATTGGTCATGGAATCGTTTACGGAAATACTTTATATCGTTGAAGCCAGCTTCAAATGCTGCTTCTGCAACAGAATAATTACCACTTTCAAGCAACTTTGACGCATAATTTAACCGGGCAGTTCTGATAAATTCATTTCCCGACATTCCGGTTACCGCTTTTAGCTTCCGGTAGAAGGTAGAGCGACTCATGAACATCAGGTTAGCCAGATCGTCGTTATTGAAATTGTTA
>CALEST010000330.1 GCA_937907555.1 uncultured Sediminibacterium sp. | reverse complement strand
AGATTGACTATTATGTCAAAATGTATTTCTCCATGATTCGGGTAGATTTTATTACCCTCATAGCGAATGAAGCCAATCAGCTGGTTGGTTTTGGTCTTTCTATGCCTTCTTTATCTAAAGCACTGCAAAAAGCAAACGGCTCTTTGTTTCCTTTTGGCTTTATTCATTTATTAAAAGCACTGAAAAAAAATACAGAAGCCGATTTGTTGTTGATTGGTATTGACAAAAGTCTGCAAGGGAAAGGAGTGAATGCAATCATACTGAGAGAGTTCCATAAAAACTACAACAAGGCGGGTGTAAAAATTATTGAATCCAATCCTGAGTTGGAGGAGAATAAAAAAGTGCAAAGCATCTGGGATCACTTCCCGGCGAGGCAACACAAGCGCAGGCGCTGTTTTATTAAACATATATAAAGCATCACTACATGAAGAATATCCTGATTACCGGAGCGAGTGGATTCATTGGAAGCTTTCTGGTAGAAGAAGCTATTAAACGAGGGTACCGCACTTTTGCCGGAATCAGATCTTCGAGCAGCAAAGGATATTTACAACACAAAGACCTGCATGTTTTTGAAATGGATTTTTCCAATTCAGAAAAACTGGAGCAGCAAATAGAAAAGAATGCGGCCATTCATGGAAAGTTTGATGTGGTAGTACATTCGGCCGGATTAACCAAGAGCAAGGTGCTGGATGAATATTATAAAGTAAATCTGCACAATACAGAAAGACTGGTAGACGCATTGATTGAACTGGATATGGTACCGGAGAGATTTGTGTTTCTAAGCAGTCTGGCTTCTTACGGACCTGGCAGGGGTTCTGATCCGGTAGCTGAAACCCATGAGCAAGCACCCATTACTGCCTATGGAAAGAGCAAGCTGGCGGCAGAAAAAATGCTAGCTACTAAATCTCAGTTTCCCTATGTGATTGTTCATCCCACTACAGTGTATGGTCCGCGTGAAAAAGATTTACTGGTATTGATACAGTCTTTAAACCAGCACCTGGAATTGTATATTGGCAATACACAACAGCAATTAAGCTTTATTCATGTGGCTGATGTATGTAAAGCTGTTTTCTTAAGTATAGAACAGCCCATCATTTCCAGGAATATTCTTTTAAGTGATACTGTTAATTATACTGCCAAGGAATTCAATGATTTGGTTAAACAGGTTTTAGGGAAAAAGACCCTTCCCATCATTGTTCCGGTACCCGTAGCCAAAGTGGCAGCACAATTAAGTGAGTGGGTAGGCAATTTGAGGGGAAGGACACCGGTTCTCAATAAGGAACGCCTCAAAGAATTTCAGGCAGCCAACTGGGCGGTGGATGCCAGTTTGTTGAAGAATATGGGCTTTACGCCTGACTATCCTCTACAAGAAGGTTTGAAACATACCATTCAATGGTACAAGGAAAACGGATGGATAAAAAAATGATAAAATTTTCTTAATAGAGAATAAGCTTACAACTTATGGTTGTTTTGCTTTATTTTTACGCTTACAACTTCTGGTTGTAAACTATGCGTAAGAGAAGTTCCATATCTATTTTCCTGCAAAAGCTCAATGCACTATTTTTTGTGCTGGCCTTGGTTTGGTTAACGGTAAGTACTCCTTTCGTAATGGCCAATCAGCACGATCACCAATATTGCATCAATATTGACTCGCCGCTGGATAATGGCGGAGAAGAAGAATCTTCCAATCCCTTAAGCAACACCAACGAAGAAAAACCCCATAACGCCAATGGTTTTATGGAAGAGTACCTGCATGCATCTGCTGCTATCATAACTCTTGGTTATACTTCTATCTCTCATGGACTCTCCCTTCATCCAGAAAGCTATCAGGCATTTCACGGAGAACTCT
>CALEST010000329.1 GCA_937907555.1 uncultured Sediminibacterium sp. | reverse complement strand
CAGCTATAAAATGGACAGAATTGGTCAAAAAAAAGCCCTGATTCAAAGAATCAGGGCCTAAAGCAATATTGTATTCTTGGTTATTGGGCACCCCCAATTAATAGGCTTACCAACCCAATAAATACGCAAAAATTAACGGAGCAACAATGGTAGCATCACTTTCTACTATGTATTTAGGGGTATGAATATCCAGTTTGCCCCAAGTGATTTTTTCATTGGGCACCGCACCAGAATAAGAACCATAAGAAGTAGTAGAATCACTGATCTGACAGAAATAACTCCAGAAAGGAACATCGTGCCACTCTAAATCTTGGTACATCATTGGAACCACGCATATAGGGAAGTCACCGGCAATACCACCCCCAATCTGGAAGAAACCAACCCCCTTGCCAGCACTGTTGGCACGGTACCATTCTGTTAACCATACCATATACTCAATACCGCTCTTCATAGTAGAAGCTTTCAACTCCTGCTTAATTACATAGGAAGCGAAAATATTACCCATAGTACTGTCTTCCCATCCTGGAACTACAATTGGTAAATTCTTTTCGGCAGCAGCTAGCATCCAGCTGTTCTTTGGATCAATTTCATAATACTGTTGCAAATCGCCGCTCAACAACATTTTATACATGAACTCATGCGGGAAATAACGTTCACCTGCATTATCTGCATCTTTCCAAACCTTATAAATATGTTTTTGTAAACGACGGAATGCTTCTTCTTCAGGAATACAGGTATCGGTTACACGGTTGTAATGATTCTCCAATAAATCCCACTCTTCCTGCGGACTTAAATCGCGGTAGTTAGGCACGCGCTTGTAATGACTATGTGCTACCAGATTCATGATATCTTCTTCCAGGTTGGCTCCTGTACAGCTGATAATGGCTACTTTATCCTGACGGATCATTTCAGCTAGGCTAATACCCAGTTCTGCAGTACTCATAGCGCCTGCAAGGCTCACCAGCATTTTACCTCCCTCTAGCAAATGGGTTTCATATCCTTTGGCTGCATCTACTAATGCAGCTGCATTAAAATGTCTGTAATGGTGCTCAATAAACTGAGAAACAGGTCCTTTACTCATATGATTCATTTTTAAGAGGGCAAAAGTAAATTTTTTAACTGGTATGCCTCATCTTAATTGTTCTCAATTTTTCGTTACTTGCAGCAACCCCTAAGCATATCATGGATCAACAATACTTTAAAGAATATTATCATCTGGAAAGGGTAAACTGGTGGTTTACGGTAAGAAGAAGGATATTGAGGGAGCGCATCTGTCGCTTTTTGGGAAATCCCCAGGGTATTCAATCACTCAATATTGGGGCTGCCACGGGTACAACATCTGAAATGCTGGAAGAATTTGGGTCGGTGATGTCGGTTGAATACGATGAAACCTGCTGCAATTTTGCCAAAACCTTACTAAAAAGTCCCATTATTCAGGGTTCTATCACCGAACTTCCCTTTGAAGATAACAGTTATGATCTGGTCTGTGCCTTTGATGTAATTGAACATGTAGAAGACCATCAGAAAGCAGTGGAAGAAATGTGGAGGGTCTGCAAACCAGGGGGCCACCTCTATATTACCGTTCCCGCTTATATGTTTTTATGGGGAGACCACGATGTGATAAACCAACACGTAAGAAGATATACCCGCCCGGAATTATTGAAGCTGGTTCAATCGCAGAAAGGAAAACTAATTTACCATAGTTATTTTAACTCCATTCTTTTTGCACCGATTGCAGCATTCAGACTGGTGGTAAATGCCATTCAGAAAATAAAAGGAAAGAATAAAGAAATGGTAGAGTCGGACCATGCCGTATTTGGAACAGACGGCTTTTTTAATAAATTATTAAGCGGCTTATTCTCAATTGATTATTACTTGCTTAAATTAGGATTTCGTTTCCCCGCAGGCGTATCCATAATGGTCATTTTTAAAAAAGAGGCTTAAATGAATCAGTTACAGAATATACTCTACAAAAAATGGGAAACCAGATGGGCAGGAAATGTTTATCTGATTCATGTAATCTGGTTTTTACTGGCAGCCATTGCAGTAACTGCCGAAATAAGCCGGGGATTAACGGGCATTGACAATTACCTGATTTTTGAAGGCGTCTTCAGACATGTGGTGCAGGAAAAATACCTGTTCAGTTATTATCCCGACGAATATGTTTCCTTCAATAATTATGGTCCTGCATTTTCGTTGGTTATTGCTCCTTTTGCATTGCTGCCCACTTATATAGGCTGTTTTTTATGGGCAATTGCAAATGCAGCAGCATTGTTTTATGCGTTGAAATTATTACCCATTGAAGAGAAACAAAGAATCATTATTTACTGGATAGTGTTGATAGAGATGATGACTTCTATTCACAGCGTTCAGTTCAATCCCATGTTCACTGCCTTTTTTATTTTCTCTTATGTTTTTACCATACGGGGCAAAGACTGGCTGGCTACCCTATTTATTGCATTGGGTTTTCTAACCAAACTATATGGTATTGCAGGACTTGCTTTTTTCTTTTTTTCTAGAAACAAACTACAGTTTGCTCTTTCTTTTATAGCCTGGATGGCCATCATTGTAGTGGCACCCATTGTATATTCTAGCGCAGATTATATTATGCAGAGCTATGAAGACTGGTATTATCAAATCATTCGCCGCAACCAGCAAAACATAGACAATTCCAGAACAGCAGGCATGCAGGATATTTCTGTGCCGGGCATGATCAGAAGAATCTTTCATTACTACGGCCCGATTGACCTTCCTATTATTGCTGTTGCAGGAACCTTATTCGGACTTCCCTTATTAAAAAAACAAAATCAACTGCATCCAACATTTGGATTGTCCTATCTGGCACTGGTATTGCTTTCTGTTGTAATTTTTAGTTCTGCTGCCGAAAGCCCCACTTTTGTAATTGCGGTAACCGGTGCAGCTTTATGGTTCATTATACAGGAAAAACCAGTCAGCATGTTTGTAAAAAGCATTTTGGCTTTGTTGTTTCTGCTTACGATACTGTCACCCACCGACCTGATTCCACCCTATATTAGAATTAATATTATTCTTGCATATTCACTGAAAGCTTTACCTTGTTTTATTATCTGGTGCTGGTTAATTGTCAGTTGCTGGAAAATTCATTTACCCAAATTCTCATCCGGACAATGAGTAAATTAATCAGTTTTGTTATTCCGGCCTGCAACGAAGAAAAGAATATTCCTGTTATAATAAAGGAAATTGCTGCTGTGATGTCAGAACTGCCTTATGACTATCGTTTTTTGTTTGTAGATGATGGTAGCAGTGATCATACACTTCCTGTTTTACAAAAGCTTTCTAAAGAAAATA
This sequence comes from uncultured Sediminibacterium sp., assembly GCA_937907555.1. Taxonomy (GTDB): domain Bacteria; phylum Bacteroidota; class Bacteroidia; order Chitinophagales; family Chitinophagaceae; genus Sediminibacterium. The sequence goes on along the minus strand of CALEST010000329.1, from coordinate 34,374 downwards.
AACATGTTCATTACCTGAGTCTGTCCAGAAATTTTGGACATCAGAATGCCCTGAAAGCGGGTCTGGACCATGCAGAAGGAGATGCAGTAATCATGATGGATGCGGATCTGCAACATCCGCCAGCCTTAATTCCTCTGTTACTGGAAAAATGGGAAGAAGGAACCGAAATGGTATATACTATCCGTAAAGAACAGGAAGATTTGTCTTTACTGAAAAGGAAAACTTCAGCCCTTTTTTATGACGTGATTAATAATATGTCGGACATTGAACTGGAACAGGGTACCGCTGATTTTCGGTTGATGGATAAAAAAGTAGTAGACGCATTCAGACAATTAAGAGAACACGAATTATTCATCAGAGGTCTGGTAAAATGGATGGGATTCAGTCAGGCAGGAATTGCTTATATGCCTGCTGCCCGTTTTTCGGGCGCTTCCAAATACACCATTAAAAAAATGGTTCGTTTTGCCTTGCAGGGAATTACATCCTTCAGCACAAAACCCTTGTACATGGCGGCTTATCTGGGTTTTACCTTCGCTTTTTTATCCGTTTTATATATACCATATATCGTATATAGTTTCTATCAGGGTCATACCGTTTCAGGTTGGGCTTCCATTGTTGCTGCCATTGCTTTTTTCGGGGGATTACAACTGATGATTCTGGGCATCATCGGACTCTATCTGGGCAAGCTCTTCATGCAGAGTAAAAACAGACCGCACTACTTTATTAAAGAAAGAAGCTGGGAGAATGAATAAAAAGATTTTTCTGAGTTTTGATGTGGAAGAGTTTGACATGCCGCTGGAATACCAATATGCAATTTCAGTGGAGGATCAGATGCGTGTGGGCATAGAAGGGCTAGATGCTATTCAGCCTGTATTAAATGCTGTTCCAGCTACTTTATTTACCACTGCCAACTTTGCCAATCATTTTCCAGAGCGCATCCGCTCGCTTTCTGAAAAACATGAAATTGCTTCCCATACTTTTTATCATACCGATTACGAAACCGCAGACTTATTAAAGTCAAGAATCAGGCTGGAAGAAATAACCGGAAAAAAAGTGACGGGTCTGCGAATGCCGCGCATGCGTCCGGTATTAATGAAAGATGTATTGGAGGCAGGATATCAATACGACTCTTCTATCAATCCAACCTGGTTGCCCGGCAGATACAATAATTTTCATTTACACAGAACCGCGTATAAGGAAGAAGGAATTGTCAGAATACCAGCATCTGTTAGTCCGGGTATCCGCATCCCCTTGTTCTGGTTGAGTTTCAAGAATATGCCTTATACTGTGTACAAGCAACTCTGCCTGCAAACACTAGCAAAAGATGGCTATCTCTGTTTGTATTTTCACCCCTGGGAATTTACCTCTATTGAACCTTATGGTCTGCCCGGATATACCCGTCGCTGGTGTGGTCCAAAGCTGGTTGAGCGACTGATACAGCTGGTGCAGGATTTATCTAAAGAAGCTGATTTTGAAGCGATGAATCAGTTTGGATTTCCCGTTTTGACCAAGTAGTGCTGTTGCCAAACCAAACCTAGAATTTACATTTTTATAACCCAATACCTTTTGCTTTCCCCTTACAAATTTGGATTTATAAAATATTATTTAGACATTTGTCTAAATATCTAAAAGGTGAACATCGTTTTTAAGGCATTGAATGACCCTACCAGAAGAGAAATACTGGAACTATTGAAAGACAGAGATATGACTGCCGGAGAAATTGCCGATCAATTCAATATTTCCAAACCCAGTATTTCGCACCATCTGGACCTGTTAAAACAGGCAGGGCTGGTGATAGCCCATAAAGACGGACAGTTTATTCATTATTCCATTAATACAACGGTAATGGATGAAATGCTGAAATGGATGCTACAGTTTAAACGAAAAAAATAAATCGTATGAAGACATTTAACTGGAGAGAATGGCTCATCATTGTAATCTGCATTGGTTTACCTATTGCTTATCTGGCCAGTATTTACGGGTCATTACCCGATATTGTACCCACCCATTTCAATCACAAGGGAGAAGTAGATGGAAGGGGTGAAAAATCAACCCTGCTTGTGATGACACTATTCATGACAGGGATATCACTATTCACTTATTTTCTGGTTAAATATGCCAACAAAATAGATCCGAAAAAATCCGGTCAGTCGCCTGAGTTGTTGCAAAAAATTGCCTACATGCTGCTCGTTTTTCTGAGTGCCATACAAATGGTGATTATTCATTCAACTCAAACCGGCAGCCTGGAAGGAAACAAATATTTATTGCCGCTGATTGGCTTGTTATTTGCCGGATTAGGCAATTTTATGCACAGCATTAAACCCAACTACTTTATAGGAATGCGTCTGCCCTGGACTTTGGAAGACCCTGAGAACTGGAGAAAAACACATCAGATTGGCAGCAAGCTCTGGATGGCAGGGGGAATTGCAATTGCCTTTATTACTCCTTTTTTTAACGGTGCTCCTGGATTCACAATAACCATGGCAATACTGGCAGTTATTGTTATTTATCCTATGATATACTCCTATCGATTCTATAAAAAACAGCAACATGAGAAATAAATGGCTACACTTTTTTTTGGTCACTGTACTGATTGGAAAGAATAGTATTGCTCAGGATATTACGGGTATATGGAAAGGCGGCTTAAGCATCAATGGAAATGCTTTGCCCCTGGTTTTTACCATTACAAAATCGGGCACGCAGTTAGCTTCCACTTTTGATAGCCCTGCACAAAATGCATTTGGCATTAGTACTGGCTCTACAGAGCTGAAGAACGATAGTCTGGTCATTAGAATACCATTAATTAACGGGAGTTATACAGGGAAATGGAATGGAGCAGATAGTATTTACGGAACTTTTCAACAGGGAAATTTCAAAGCTCCGATGGTGCTTTTAAAATCAAAGGAGGGTAAAGCAAGCAAGCCTGAAATAAAAAGACCACAGATGCCTCAGCCACCTTTTGACTATTCCATTGAAGAAGTAAATTACAGCAATCAGGAAGGTACAGTTCAGTTTGGAGGAACACTCACCCTTCCGAAAAACAAAAAAGATTTCCCTACCGTAATACTTATCTCCGGCAGTGGTTCACAGGACAGAGACGGATCTATGTTTGATCATAAAATTTATTGGGTACTGGCAGATTATTTAACCAAAGCAGGAATTGGGGTTTTAAGAGTTGACGACAGAGGGGTGGGAAAAACAAGTCTGGGACCTAATCCAACCCAACTCACCAGTGAAAGTTTTGCCAAAGATGTTGAAGCAGGATTGAGTTATTTAAAAAGCAGAAAAGAGATTAATGCTAAAAAACTGGGATTGATCGGGCATAGCGAAGGAGGCATGATTGCCCCAATGGTTGCTGTCCGTAACAAGAACGTATCCTTTATTGCTTTGCTTGCAGGACCGGGTGTTCCGGGATATGAAATCTGGAACGGACAAATGCGTCGGAACTTTATTAAACCTAACCTGAACGCAGAAGATTATAATAAAGCAGCCAACCTGGTGAACAAAATGAATTCACCCTTCCGCTTCAGCACTTCAGCCGATACCATTAAGAAAAAAATGGAAGCTGTATATGCAGATTGGAAAGCAACAAATTCAACTATTGATGAAAACAAATTATTCCTGGCTACCGGAATCAATCCTTACAAAACCCTGGTAAATCAATTTGCTTCGGGTCTTGTATGGTTACAATATTTTTTAAACTATGAACCGTTTGAGAATCTATCCAAAGTAAAATTACCTGTTCTGGCCATCAATGGATCCTATGATATTCAGGTCTTGGCCAATGAAAATATCAATGGGATAGAAAAAGCCTTAAAAAAAGCAGGCAACAAACAATACGAAGTAAAAATAATACCCTCATTAAACCATTTGTTTCAAACGGCCCAAAGCCCTGAGCAATCTTACGGAAGCATAGAAGAAAGCTTTGCGCCGGTTGCTTTAGAAAAAATAAGCAACTGGATCTTATCGCTGCATAAATGAATTATTTAGCCCACGCATACTTTTCCTTTGATCATCCCGAAATTCTGGCAGGTAATATGATCAGTGATTTCGTTAAAGGGAAAAAACAGTTTGATTATCCAATAGGAATTCAAAAAGGGATTCGTTTGCACCGGGCTATTGATATGTACACCGATGATCATTCAATAACCAAAGAAATCAAAAAGGTCTTCTCCCCGGCCGTTCGTTTATACGCAGGTGCTTTTACAGACATAGTGTACGATCATTTTCTGGCCATCCACCCCAATGAATTGAGTGCAGAAGACTGGATGGATTTTACTAAAAAAACCTATGGATTACTAAAACAGCAGCGGGATTGGTTTCCGGAACCATTTTACAGTATGTTCCCTTATATGGAGCAACAGAACTGGCTGTTTAATTACCGTTACGAATGGGGCATCGAAAACAGTTTTAAAGGACTCGTGAGAAGGGCCACCTACCTGGAACATTCCAATAAGGCTTTTGACCTATTCTTAAGCAACTATACTCAGATACAGGAGCTATCCAATCTTTTTCTTACAGATGTTAAAAAATTTGCCATTGGTCAATTTGAAGAAGGGATAGCGAAATAGGCAAGTATATTTGTAAAAAATATACCCATATGCGAATCGGACTCCTATTGGCATTTGTATTTGCCTCATTTGCAGGATTTGCCCAACAAAAACCAACAGAATTAGACAAGTCACCCATGGACATGAGCTATTGGCCAGACAACTACCCCTTGCTTAAAATGAGCGGGAAAGCCAAAAATCAGCCCATTGCCAGAGTTATATATGGCCGTCCCATGAAAAATGGGAGAACTATTTTCGGAGGTATCATAAAATACAATGAACTGTGGAGACTGGGTGCCAATGAAGCAACTGAACTGGAAATTTTCAGCCCTGTTAAATTGGCGAACAAAGTATTGCCCAAAGGCAGGTACACATTATTTTGTGTGCCCACAGAAAACAAATGGACCATCATTGTAAGTAAGGATAATTTTTGCTGGGGAAGTTTTACCTACGATACTAGAAAAGACATAGCAAGAGCTGAAATTAAACCTGAAACAACGGAGGAGATAGTGGAAACATTTACCATTTATTTTAAAGATTCAGCAGACAAAGCCAGTCTGGTATTTCTTTGGGATAACCAGAAAGCAGAATTACCCCTTACATTAGTAAACGCAAAAAAATAACGATATGAAGATTGCTACCAAATACATTCACGCAGGTGCAGAACCAGACCCTTCTACCGGAGCCATCATGACTCCTATCTATCAAACTTCAACCTATGTTCAGGAAGCACCGGGTGTAAACCAGGGATTTGAATATGCAAGAAGCCAGAATCCAACCAGAAAAGCATTGGAAGAAGCTTATGCACAAATTGAAAATGGAAAATTCGGACTGGCATTTGGCAGTGGTGTTGCCGCAACCGATGCAGTAATGAAACTATTGTCTCCTGGTGATGAAGTAATTGCAGCCAATGATATGTACGGTGGCACTTATCGTTTGTTTTCAAAAGTATACGAGCGATTTGGTATTGTATTTACCTATGTAGACACCACAGATATCAATAATATCAAGAATGCAGTAAGCCCCAAAACAAAACTTATCTGGATTGAAACACCTACCAATCCGTTAATGAATATAACAGATATTGAAGGCACTGCTGCAATAGCAAAAGCAAACAATGTATTGCTATGTGTAGACAATACTTTTGCTTCTCCCTACTTACAGAACCCACTGGATATGGGCGCAGATATTGTAATGCACTCTGCCACTAAGTACCTGGGCGGTCATAGCGATGTGATTCAGGGAGCATTGATGATGAACAGCGCAGAACTAAGAGAGCAATTGTATTTTATTCAGAAGAGCTGTGGAGCAGTTCCCGGACCAATGGATTGCTTCCTGGTATTAAGAGGAATCAAGACCTTGCACTTGCGCATGCAGAGACATTGCGAAAACGGAAGAACCATTGCTCATTGGTTAAGAAAACATCCTAAAGTAGGTAAAGTATACTGGTGTGGATTCGAAGATCATCCCAACTATGCCATTGCCAGAAAACAGATGCGCGATTTTGGCGGCATGCTTTCCTTTGAATTAAAAGACGATAGTATAGAAGCAGCTAAAAAAGTTTTGTCTTCTACTAAATTATTTTCTCTGGCTGAAAGTCTGGGAGGCGTAGAAAGTTTAATCAATCATCCTGCCTCTATGACCCATGCTTCTATTCCAAGAGAAAAAAGAATTGCGAATGGATTAAGCGACACCTTAATTAGATTGAGCATTGGCGTGGAAGATGCGGATGATTTAATTCATGATTTAGACAATGCTTTAGCATAAATGAAAATATTCAAAGGTTGTTTAATTGGTCTGTTCTGCTTGGCACAAGTAGTGCATGCACAGGACAATATTGCTTTGGCCATTCAGACGAAAGTAGACAGTGTATTTAAATTAAATACAGTGCCGGGTATTTATATTGCCAGTTCTGTAAAAGGGCAGCGCCAGTTTTTCAGTGCCGGAGTAGCAGATAAACAAACGAACCAGCCGTTTACTCCAAACACGCAATTTGAAATAGGAAGTATCAGCAAAACATTTACTGCTTTTATACTTGAATCGGTATTACAAGCCAATGGCCTTGCCGATACCAGCTTAATGGTGCAATTCTTACCTGATAGTTTAAGAAACAATCCATTGATCTTACCCATTCAATTGGTGCATTTAATGAACCACACATCTGGTTTGCCCAGATTGCCAGAAAATATGGGTATTCCAAAAGATCGCTTACAACCTTATGCCGACTATGATCTTGAAAACCTCTATTTCTATTTGAGCAAAACGGAACCCAGAACATTTGGCAAAGTGGCTTATTCAAATTTAGGTGCAGGACTAGCAGGATTGATTGCTCAAAATATCAGTGGCAAAAGCTATGAGAAATTACTAAACCAGTACATTAATCAACCTTTTCAACTGAAGCATACAGGTTTGCAAGCAGCAAAAAAAATGCCCAAAGCAATTGGATTTTTTGGAAACGAACCAGCTGCTTATTGGGATATGAGTATATTAGCCGGTGCCGGTGGCATTAAATCGGACGCCACTGATTTGCTGCAATATCTTGAATTTATGGCCAGTAAGGCAACCCACCCGGTGGTTCAATCTGTGCTATCTAAAACCGCCAGACTAAATGACCAGATAGCCATTGCCAAAGGCTGGCATACCATTGAACAATCTGGCAAAACGCTGATGTATTGGCATAACGGCGGAACATATGGGTTCTCTACTTTTGCTGCATTTAATCCCAAAAATCAACATTGTATTGTGGTAGTGATTAATGCATTCAGCAAGAATGATATTGCAGACAAGCTGGGCATTGAAATCATGACCCGCTTATTAAATTAGTGGAATGGAAGCCACGGAGAAATTACAGGCCTTTTTCAATAGAAAAGTAAAAGAGTACAATCAGCCTGGCTTTATTGCCGCTGATCCTGTTTGTATTCCCCACTTATTCACGAAGAAACAAGACATAGAAATAGCGGGATTTTTTGCTGCTATATTTGCCTGGGGGAACAGAACCACCATTATTCAAAAATCCAGAGAACTGATGCAGCTGATGGATATGCAGCCACATCGGTTTTGCCTTGATGCGGGACCCACTGAATTAAAAAAGCTGGAAGGCTTTAAACACCGCACTTTTAATGCAACCGACTTATTATACTTCGTTGAATTTTTCAGGGAACACTATCAACAATATGAATCGCTTGAAAATGCATTCATGCCCGGAAACAAAGCGCCCGATTCTGTAAAAGAGGCACTTAGTTATTTTCATCATTATTTTTTTTCTTTAGAAGATGCTCCGCTAAGAACCTGTAAACATATATCAACTCCCGAAAAAGGGTCTAGTTGTAAAAGGCTAAATATGTTTTTGAGATGGATGGTAAGAAAGGACAAGCAGGGTGTAGACTTTGGCATTTGGAATCAGATAAAACCACACCAACTCATTTGCCCTATTGATGTTCATGTGGCCAGGGTAGCAAAAAGATTTCAGTTATTAGATCGCAAACAAACAGACTGGCTGGCCGCTGAAGAGCTCACCAATTACTTAAAAAAACTGGACCCTAAAGATCCCGCCAAATACGACTTTGCCCTCTTTGGCCTGGGAGTGATTGAGAAATATTAAATTTAACTATGGCTGAACCCATTTTAGATATTGCAACCATTGAACAGCTGAACAAAGCAGATTTAATTAAGGCCATTGACTGGCTTATCTCGAGGGATTTTGAAAAACTGGTTTTTATTCTTTATCGAATTGATGTAAGCGAAGCAAAAATCAAAATCCTTTTAGACCAGGCTAATACAACGGATGCTGCACCTGTGATTGCAGAAGCCATATTGCAGAGACTGGCAGAGAAAAAAGCCTCCCGCGAAAAATACAAACAAGACCCTTCTGCTTCCGATGAAGAAAAGTGGTAGTGTTGTTAATTGATCAACTCATCTATCCTTTTAATGGCATACCCCTTGCTTCGCAGCAAACGAATAATAGCAGGCAGTTCATTGTAGAGTTTTTCTTTTCGTCTGGGATCAGTACCCACGTGTAACAATAAAATATTGCCATTCAATTTTCCAGGGGTTGCTGCCAAATCTTTTAGTTTATTCATCAACGCAGCATTGGATTGGTAACTATTTCCCATTTCGGGCCAGGTATAGTCTGCATTGGTATAGGTTCCCGGGGTAAAACTGAATAATCGAAGTCCGTTCCAATCGCACCAGTTGGCCACACTGTCATTCCACCATTCATAAGGTGGAATAAATAATTTACTGTCTCGTGTATCAATTCCCAGGTCTTCCATGGCCAGAAAATTTTTTTTCAGGTCTGTATTAAAAGAATCATAGCTTACCAATAACTGATTCCGCTTTGTCCAATCATTGTAGAGCAAATGATTGTTGCTATGTGCTCCCAGATAATGATTGTTTTTTTGCAAAGCTTTTATACCTTTTGTAAATGCAGGATTACGATAAAATCTTCCGGTGAAAAAGAAACCAGCTTTTACTTTTTCGCGGGCCAGTATCTGTTCAACCGTTGTTAATCCCTCCGCATATTCATCTCCTGTAAAAACCAATGCTACAGCAGGTTCTGCCGGATTCAACGATTTAACAACCGCACCCATTTGGTATATTGGAATAGACGCCTGTGTTATTTGTGTTTTTCTATCTCCCGTGATTGATTTTAATCCGGAAAGCCCTTCCTGCTCCTTGGCTGCGAGCAGATAAACCAAGCTGGCTGTTCCATCCATGGTTGGTTCATTGGTACTGTAATCGCCATAATCATCGTGATATACGGCCAAGTCACTTTGGAATTCGGCGTATTCATCCGGATCATTCAACTGAATGCCAATTAAGTTTTTATAGATGCTGGTATAAACAGGCCCATCCACTAATCCTCCGTTGATTGGATAGTTCTTGATATGTGTAAAGGCAGAATGCGGATCTACGGGTGTATCGCCCCATTCAGGCAATCCGTATACCATGCTGGTACCCCAGGGATTGCAACCAAACAACCAATCGATATTGGCCTGTGCCAGTTCATCAAATTCTTTGCTACCCGTTAAGTTGCTATACCAAAGACATTGAATGGCAAATGAAACGGTTAAATTATTGCTACACCAGATAAAAGGGATTCCTCTGTAAAAAACGTTTTGTTTTGCTTTGTTCCAAACCCCCTCTATTCCATTGCGATAAAACTGAATAATGGTATCTCTTCTTTTGTCTTTCAATTGTTTGGCCAGTTCATAATGTCCCAGGTTAATGAAAGGATACCATTGATAATGACTGGCAGTGTCTTTGCCCAACCAGGGTGTAACCGGTTCCTGCAAAGCATATTGAAAAGCTTTATCAGCAGCAGTCTGATCTTTGGCAATCAGCATGGCAGAAGCCAGTTCCATATCATCTACCCAATTGTCTTCTGCATAAATATAGGGCGAACGTACTGAAGCAGTTTGTGTAACTCCAGGCTTAATAAAAGCATATTCATAAGCTGACAAAGATTTGGTTGCATACAAATCTGCTTGCGGTGTGCCTTTAAAAAGTTGGGAAGCCAGTGAGAAAGCTGCACTGAACTTGGCAGCTGTAGAACTGGTACCCTTGGTATTATTTAAAAATTTACCCCGCTGTTGAGGTTCCCCATTAATAAAATAAACAGGGCGCTCAAATCCTCTTCCGTAATAAGCATCTTCTTTGGGAATGCGCATACTCATATGGTCTCTGTCGTCTGCCAGTTGATTAAACATCCAGTCTTTACGGGGATGCATTTTTACCAGCCAGTCCAGTCCCCATTTGGCTTCATCCATTATGTCTGCGCGATTGTTCTTGCCTTTTAGTCCGTTCCAGTCGTACTGATCAGCAAATACATTTTTAAAATCCCGGTATGCTGCCAGTAAATGAAAAGTGGCATTGGCCGTGGTAGTACTATATTGTAAATAATCACTGGCATCGTGCCATCCACCACTGGCGTCAATAATGGTACTATCCGGTAATCCTGCAGCTGCCCCATACAAAGTATATCCATCATGCGTATGACAACTGTCTTTCAGAAATGGATTATACCCGCTTCTTTGCTGTCGCATGTATTGCAAACAAAAATCGGCTGTGCCCTTGTACACCTGATTGTCGATCCTGAATTCAGGAGACTTTGCTCCTCCTGCCTTAATGTAAAATTTACCCTTGCCTTTGAACGCACTGAAATTAAGGCGATACCCCATTGCAAAAGGACCATAAGCTCCAAAACGCTGGCCTGTGGTGGTTTTAAACACCACTTGCTTCGACGCTACACTAACTAATTCAAAATGCGTTATGGAAGCTTGCTCCTTGCTAACAAACACAGCCACTTTTGAGCCATTGGGCTGATAACCCAGCTGGTTAATCCGAATCCAGCTATTCTCTTTTGCAATAAGATTACCCGTAAAAAAAATTAGCAGTGCAGTAAAAAGCACCCGATTAAAATTCAATTTATTCATGGCAGCAATTATGCCTTAAAGATAAGTGCTAAGGCAGGCTTTTTAGCCTATTTTTGTGACCAAATTGAAAGTGCATGAAGCTTGTTTCTTATTTATCCAACGGACACGATCAACTGGCTTTTTTAGTAGATGGTTTGTTATTCGACTGTGATGCCATGCATCCGGAATTACCCAATAGCATGAATATGTTTCTGCATTACTGGGACGATATGTTTCCGATTGCTCAGCAAACCGAAGCTGCCATTAAATCGGGGCGTTTAAGCAAAGACAGAGGTTTGCCGATTGAAGAAGCAATGTTGTTGGCGCCGGTTCCTTTTCCTACTTCCTGCAGAGATGGTTATGCATTCAGACAACACGTTGCTGCTGCCAGAAGAAACAGAAAAGTAGACATGATTCCTGAGTTTGATCAATACCCAATTTTTTATTTTACCAATCACCATAGTATCCAGGGGCCTGGCGATATTGTTTGCATGCCGGATCATTTTGAAAAATTGGATTTTGAACTGGAAGCAGCCATTGTTATCTGCAGAAACGGAAGAAATATAAGAGCAGAGCATGCAGATCAATATATTGGTGGCTTGATGATCATGAATGATATGAGTGCCAGAAGACTGCAGATGGAAGAAATGCTTTTGAATCTGGGACCTGCTAAAGGAAAGGATTTTTCAACGGTTATTGGACCTTGTTTGGTTACCCTGGACGAATTGGAACAATTTGAAATTCCTGCTAAAGAAGGACATGTGGGCAAATCCTGGAATCTGCCAATGAAATGCTGGGTGAATGGGGTGCAAGTGAGCGAAGGAAATGTGGGTGATATGGACTGGACTTTTGCAGAAATTATTGAGCGTTGCTCTTATGGGGTTAATATACAGGCGGGCGATGTAATTGGAAGCGGCACCGTGGGTACCGGCTGTTTTCTGGAATTGAACGGAACAGGAAAATTAAATGATCCCAATTATGTTGAACAATGGTTGCAGCCAGGGGATACTGTGGAAATGGAGATAGCGGGACTGGAAAGATTAAGCAATACCATTGTGAAAGATGAAGATGGTTTTTCAATTTTAGCAAAGAAGAAAATTTAAATCAAGGGTATGAAAATTGAATTGGCTGAGTTACCCATTATGCAAAGACAGGCCTGGTTGCAGCATGCCATTGCCCCAAGACCTATTTGTTTTGCCAGTACCATCGACAAGCAGGGCAATGTGAATCTTAGTCCATTTAGTTTTTTCAATCTCTTTTCAACCAATCCTCCGATTGTTATTTTTTCACCGGCAAGAAGAGGCAGAGACAATACCACAAAACATACACTGGAAAATGTGCTGGAAGTACCTGAATGTGTAATAAATATTGTAGACTATAGCATGGTGCAGCAAATGAGTTTGTCTAGCTGCGAATACCCTAAAGGAACAGATGAATTTACCAAAGCAGGTTTTACCAAAGAAGCTGCAACCAAAGTTGCCCCTCCCATGGTAAAAGAAGCCAAAATAAAACTGGAGTGCAAAATCAACGAAGTAAAAAGTTTGGGAGAAGAAGGAGGAGCAGGACAATTGGTGATTGCAGAAGTGCTTTGCATGCATATTGACGATAGCATCTTAAATGAAGCAGGCAATATGATAGACCAGACCAAACTGGAACTGGTAGCCCGCTTGGGAGGAGACTGGTATTGCAGAGTAAGCACCGACAACCTTTTCAAAGTAGCCAAACCCAATACTGCACTAGGCATTGGAATAGATGCTTTACCCGACAGCATTAAAAGCAGCAGCTTCTTAACAGGCAATCATTTAGGACAATTGGCCAATGTTCATGAATTGCCTTCTATAGACCCTGCTTTTTCAGATGACCGACTGAAAAATATTATTCAGTATTACGGCCTTACCCCTAATGAAATGGAACAGGAACTGCACAAGTATGCAGTTGAATTACTCAATCAGGAAAAAGTACAGGAAGCCTGGCAGATACTGCTTTCGGGCACTTTTGATTAGTATTACCGAAGCTACTTTATTCTCCTTTATAGAACCCCTCGTTTAAACCAAATTTTCGTTCTGGTGCCTGTTCTTCTATCAGGTGAAATTGTGTTGGCGACAAGCCTGTAAAATCTTTGTAATCCTTTGCGAGATGCTGATAATCGTAGTAGTCGCACTCCATAGCAATACGAAGCCATTCCATTTCAGGAAAGGAATTTTTTTGTCGGAACGCATGGTCAAAACGAATCACCCGCATGAATAACTTAGGACTCAGTCCCGTTCTTTCTTTAAATTTTCTTTCTAATTGGCGGACACTATAACAGGCTTGTTTGGCAATCCAATCAACGGTATAGGGATTGTCCTTTTGCAAAAGCTGTAACCAGATTGCATCAATAGGTTGAATCAGATTTTTTGATTTTACTATTAAGGTTCTGATAAATTGATTTCCGACAGCAATCATTGCTGCGTAATCAGCTGCTTCAAATAACTGTTCATTAATAGTATGAACCTGATTACCAAAAACCAAAGAAGCATCCAGGTATTCATTTACCAATTCATTAGAAGGAATTCCAGTCAATTGATGTATAGCACCTGGCAAAAACACAATTTGAAAAACCAGAAAACGATGTCCAATCATACGATTGGTAACTTCCTTAAACTGTCCATACAAAACAACAGGCAAGTTGCTTACTGTTCTATTGGAAGAAGCATAGTGGACTGTTTCCCGATCATAGGGATAAAAAGCAAGACATTGTTCTGGTCTGGGTGGATAGGCTTTACTGGGTATTTCTTCTTCTCTGGAAAATTCCAAATGAACAATCCTGAAAAGTTGTACAAAAGACTGTACATCCGGTGCCGGAAGAAAATCCTTTAATATCATGCTTATTCAATTTACAACTAAATCACAAACTCAAAGGCGGGCCAACTACTTTCATGCCATGTGCTTTATGGATGGCATCCATTTCTTCAGGTGTTGGTGAAGATTTCATATTATTCATCAGGCTAAAAAACTCTTCCATTTTTCCTGCTGGCTGCAGCATATAAATCATTCTGCCCAAGTCGGTTAACTGAATCCAGGTATGGGGAATATTCCTGGGCAAAAAAATCGTTTGGCCGGTAGTTAATATATGGGTTTCATTGCCCACAACAAATCGATAGCTCCCATCAATTACTGTAAAAATTTCATCCTGTTCCAGGTGCACGTGCAACATCGGACCTACTTTAGCAGTTCCTACATAATCAAATACAGACAACTGACCATTGGTGTCTTTAGAAGAGATTTTTAAATCATTGGGATGGACACCCAGAAACTTCACTACTTCACCGAACCTGGACTTTCCGGCATCAACAACAAATGGTTTGGTTTTTTTGCCTGAGGATTTCTGCGCTACAAGGTTTCCCATGATGGCAATAGAAGGAATTAATAAGGCAGACTTGGTAAAAAATTCATTGCGTTTCATACTTCAGATTTTCTCCAAAGCTGCAACCCAACCCATATGCATTAGTGGTAAAAAAACGACAATTTATAAATCTCCCAACTGAGGGCGCATCACAATGTCTTCTACAACAGCCATCGGCGAAAGCTTTGATGTTGCATAAATCATTTCAGCCACATCATTCACTTCCATGATTCGCTTAGGGTCTATATCAAACCCATCCCAGCTGGCACTGAGTGTAGCTCCTGGCATTACTGCAGTAACTTTAATTCCCTTGGGTTTCAGTTCCTCCCGAAGATTTTTACTAAAACCTAATAAGGCAAATTTAGAAATGCTATAACTGCCCCCATTGGCATAAGCATGCAAGGAAGCAATGGAGCAAATATTAAAAATATGTCCCGATTCGTGTTGAATCATCGCTGGTAAAATGGCTCTTGTTAAATGATAGGCACTGTACAAATTCGTTTCTATCATTTGTTCCAGAATTCCGTCCGCTTCATCGTGAATACTGCCAGGCACAAACTGTCCTGCATTGTTTACCAGTATATCCGGTGTGCCCTGTTGCAGACACCAGGCTGCAAATTCCAAAACCGATTGTTTATTGGCCATATCACTGGCTTTCCCTTTAATAATACTCCCGGGGAATTTTGTTTGCAGTTCGTTCACCGTATCGTACAAAGACTTCTCTCCTCTACTGCAGATAAGTATGGTATTGCCTTCTGCAGCAAATTTTTCTGCAATTGCTCTGCCTATTCCTTTGGAAGCTCCTGTTACAATGATATTCATCTGTTAAAGTTACTAACTTTACCGCATGCAATACCAGCACTTGTTTTTCGATCTAGACCATACCCTTTGGGATTTTGATACCAATTCAAAAGAAGCATTACAAGACCTTTACCGTATTCATCAGTTGAATGAAAAAGGCATTGCCGACTTTGATGTATTTTTTGAACGATACAGTTTTCACAACCATCTTTTATGGGAACGCTATGCCAAAGGCGTTATTAAACAGGATGAGCTAAGATGGAAAAGAATGTACCTGGCCATGCTCGATTTTAAACTGGCCAATGAAAAACTGGCCAGATCAATGGGCGTTGACTTTCTGGATATTCTCCCCAACAAAAACAAGGTATTTCCTTATACACATGAAATACTGGAATATTTAACTGGCAAGGGATATGTATTGCATCTTATTACCAACGGTTTCGAAAAAGTTCAGCAGCACAAATTAGTACAGAGTAATATGGATCATTTCTTTAATGAAATGATTACTTCTGAAGTGAGTAATAGCCTGAAACCCCATAAAGAAATATTTGATTTTGCGCTTAGCAAAACAGGGGCAGTTCCCAAACACAGCATCATGATTGGAGACAATTTAGATGCAGATATTCAGGGAGGGATTAATGCTGGCCTGGATACGGTATTCGTAAATCATCTCAATACTACACCGCATATTCAACCTACTTATACGGTATATCATTTACAGGAACTTGAGCAGATTTTCTAGTAATATGGAAATCCGTTTTGCGCGTATCTGAAATCATGAAAATAAAAAACCCGTACTGATATTATCAGGACGGGTACGTAACAATTGGGGGGATTGATTAAGCTTTCTTAGTTGCAGGTGCTGGTTTTTTAGCAGCATCTTTCTTGCAACAATCTTTCATTTCTTTGCCTTTCATATCGCATTTCATTTCTTTACCGTCTTTTGCACACTCTTTTCCTTTTGCACATTTTTTTCCATCACCGTGAGCCAATGCAACACCTGTGAAAAGGGTAGCAGAAATAGCGAATAAGAATAATTTTTTCATATGATTTGTTTTTAATTGATGTATTAAAAATACTGCTTTTGTTCAATTTTTCTGCAGAAAACTTGTTAATTTCTTAACCTATTGATTACCAGCTGGCAAGCACAGTAACACCGCCTTTTACCACCTGATTCAGGGAAACATCTACTTTGGTTCCTACTGGCAAAAGAACGTCTACCCTACTACCGAACTTAATAAAACCGTATTCTTCGCATTGCTTTGCAGTTTCACCTACAGCAGAATAATTGCATATTCTTTTAGCTAATGCACCTGCAATTTGTTTAAATAAAATTTCTCCGTGCTTGTTCTTAACAGCCACACTCCATCTTTCGTTTTCTGTGGAAGATTTTGGATGCCAGGCTACCAGGTATTTTCCCTTATGATATTGGTTATAGGTTACTTCACCACTCATGGGATAGCGATTAACATGCACATTCGCAGGGCTCATGAAAATACTTACCTGAATTCGCTTGTCTTTAAAATATTCTACATCTGTAATTTCTTCAATCACCACCACCTTGCCATCGGCTGGACAAATAATTTTATTGTCATCAATGGTATGAACCCTTTTAGGAATTCTGAAAAAAGAAATAATAAAAAGAAATAGCGCCAATGTTACTATAAAAACAATGGTTGCTACAGTTGGCAAACTGGCACTCAGGAAACCAAACGACAACAAATTGGTGCCTCCAAAAAGCAAGGCAGTGATGGCAATGGTTTTATATCCTTCCCGATGTATGGTCATATTGTCAATGAATTAATGTGCAAATGTAGGGTGCAGAGAACTTACTCTTAGAAAAAAAGAAATAAAACCAGCCAAACAGCAGGAATCGCTATCAGCAAAGAGTCGAATCGATCCAGAAAGCCTCCATGACCCGGCATAAAGCTTCCGCTGTCTTTAACACCAGCAGTCCTTTTGATTTTACTCTCCAGCAAATCGCCCAAAGTGCCTGCTATAGCAGATGTTAGCGAAACAGCTACCAGGGTTTTCAGCGGCAAGCCCCAGATATAATGGCCAGCCAGCGTAACCGCTATTACCGCCAGTACTGCTCCCCCATAAGTTCCTTCCTTGGTTTTTTTGGGACTGATAGGGCTTAAAGGTGTTTTTCCAATGATTGAACCCACCAGATAAGCCATGGTATCATTGATCCAGATGGAAGCAATAATAATCATTGGTAATACCCAGTGCGGACCCTCAAAAAACTGAATACTATGATCGTATAAATCAATCATCATGGCACAGGGGATGGTAATATATAATAAACCGAATGCCGAATATAAACTTACCGGATAACCCAGTCTGGTTCTGTAGAAAAATATGGTGATCAAGACTACAATTATCAGCACATACACAACAACAGAAGCCCAATACCAGAGCGGCAAAGCCTGATATAGCTTGCCTTTACCCGCTATCACCAGCATTACCCAGAAACTTCCGATAATATTCTGAAACTTATAAATCATTGGGGCCCCGGCATATGTGGCGTTTATCTTCCCCTGTAACCGATGCAATTCTACCAGGCAACCTACCATGATAACCCCAAACAAGCCTAAGAAACTCCATTGGTTATAAAAAAGACCACCACACATCACCAATACAAATACAACTGCAGTGAGGGCCCTGGTTTTTAAAGTCTGTAGGTTTAATGCCATAATAAAGCGAAGATAAGGATCGCGTGGTTATTGGCTGAATGTCTGCTGGATTAACTGTAAGGAGGTTTCCTTTAAGTGAAAGGGCACATAAATTTCAATCTCACCAAATACCGGATAACTGCTGTCCTGTTTGTTCAGTTGCTGCACAGGTATCTGATTTTCAGACAACATTCCGTACACTATACTGGCTTCTGCCAGGCTTTTGGTGGTAAACACTTTAGTCCACTGATTCATTCGCAACAAGGTTGGTTGGTTTGGGAAAAAATGCATTGGCTTCCTTTTTCAAAAAAAGAATAGCAGGCACAACAACGATTAATCCAATTAATCCATACCAGATGGGCATGGATTCTTCAATGGCTTCCTTGAGAGGTTTACCTGCTTTGGTGTACATGAATATTTGAATAACAACCACTGCATTATTTAAGAAGTGCATGAGAATCGCCAACCAAATATTTTTACTGTAATGATAAATCAAACCCAGCACAACACCTAATGCTACCCTGGGTAAAAAACCAAAATAGGAACCATGAATGGCACTGAAAACAATTGAGGCAATTAAAATACCCAGGAATGCATTTTTAGTTAATCCAACCAATATCCTTTGTAATCCTGAACGAAACAATACTTCTTCAAAAATGGCCGGGGCAACCGCAATTACCAATAATCCCAGTAATAAATCCCAGACATCTTTCATATTGGCCAGCGACAACATGGTTTTAATATAATCATCCTCCATCTGTCTGGCTTTGGCTAAGAAAGAGGCGGGCATAGGGATTATTTCATTGATTTCTGCCAGTGAACCGCTGATAAAAAGAGAACCGAAAGCAATGGCACCTGCAGCAGCCACTTGTTTAATGGTTAAATTACTATTGAAGCCCAGTTCCTTCATGGGTGATGGGTAGGCAATTCTGGCAACGGCCCAGGATGGAATAAAGAAAGCCAGAAAAGTGGCAAAAGCATTGGCAAAACGTGAAAACTGTACGTTTTCAGGTCTTAATAAGGCGTCTCCGGCCTGCATTAACGGCACTTCCAACACAAGAGAACTTAACCAGCTCAGGAGCAATCCGCTAAGTATTAAACTGACTCCTAAAAAACCCAACAACATGCCTAACTGGCTGGAATATGCAACAACTGGTCTCTGATTCATTAAAATGCGTAATAAGATTGTAAATTTGCCATTCCTTTTTTCATTCACCAACTAAATAATGATAAAAGGATCATCTGCAATATGGTAAAAATAGATCAAATAGAACTGCCCGATTTCCCTTTATTACTTGCACCCATGGAAGATGTTAGCGATCCTCCGTTCAGGGCGGTATGTAAAGACAATGGAGCCGACCTGATGTACACAGAGTTCATCAGCAGTGAGGGTTTAATCAGAGATGCCATCAAAAGCAGACAGAAGCTCGACATATTCGAATACGAACGACCGGTGGGCATTCAGATTTTTGGGGGAGACGAAGAAGCACTTTCTTTAAGTGCCAAAATAGTAGAAACGGTAAACCCTGATTTACTGGACATCAATTTTGGATGCCCGGTTAAAAAAGTGGCCTTGAGAGGAGCGGGTGCCGGTGTATTAAAAGATATTGATCTGATGGTTCGCTTAACAGAAGCCACGGTAAAAAGCACCAAGCTTCCTGTTACGGTAAAAACCAGACTGGGATGGGACGATCAGAGCAAGAATATTGAAGAAGTGGCAGAAAGATTGCAGGACGTGGGCATCAAGGCATTGGCCATTCACGGAAGAACAAGGGCGCAGATGTATAAGGGAGAAGCAGACTGGACTTTGATTGGAAAAGTAAAAAACAACCCCAGAATCAAAATCCCCATTTTTGGTAACGGCGATATCGACAGTCCTCAAAAAGCCAAACTATACAAAGAACGTTACGGTGTAGATGGTATTATGATTGGAAGGGCCGCTATTGGATATCCCTGGATATTCAGAGAAATAAAACATTATCTGGCCACTGGTGAAATTTTACCTGCTCCAACATTGTCAGAAAGAATTGAAGTATGTAAAAAACACTTACGCAAATCGGTTGAATGGAAGGGACCTAAAGTGGGCATCTTCGAAATGCGCAGACATTATACAAACTACCTCAAAGGCTTGCCTGGTATTAAAGATTACAGGGCCAGGTTGGTAACCTTAATGGAACCTGCCGAAATAGAAGGTGTATTAGACGAAGTAACCGCCAACTACACAGGATATGAGTTTGAGAGAACCCCTATTGAACTAATCGACTATCACCAGAAATGTCCCATTAACTAGTGACATGTTTTTGGGTGAAACCCATTGTGAATAGTAAGCCATCAGGATACCTGTTTCATCAATTAGATATTTGGAAAAGTTCCAGTCGGGTTCTTTATCGCACCAGCCATTTTTCGCAGGGTTAGTGAGCCATTGGTAAACCGGCAGTTGCCCGGCACCTTTAATTACCTGTCCTTTTTTCATAAGTTGAAAACTAACTCCATAATTTATTTTACAGAAAGCAGCAATGTCTTCATCTGATTTTTTTTCCTGCTCTTTAAAATCATTTGCAGGAAATCCAAGAATCACCAGGCGATCGCCATACTTTTTGTGCAATGCTTCCAGTTCTTCATATTGTCCGGTGTAACCACAATCACTGGCTGTGTTAACCAGCAAAACCTTTTTGCCTCTTAATTCGCTGAAATGAAGCGTATCTCCGTTGTTTTTTATGGCAGACAATTCATAAAAAGTTTCCCGGGGTTTAATGGCTCTTTCATTAACCAGCATTGTCTTACTGGACTTTCCTGTAAGCTTACCGATAAACATAATAATTGGGTAAGCCTTTTTCATGATTGATTGTCTCCAGGTCATATCGGGTTCTTTTATTAGAAAAGCTGCAACACCAAATACTACAGCCAACAGAATTAGTTTTCTCATATACGTTTTTGAAAGGTAAAAAGTTCAGGGCTTAGCCAATTAGCCACTTTAATAATTTCAGCTTACCAGTAAAAGGAGGATACTTCAGAGAAGGGTCGAACCAGGTTGGCGTTTTCATCACCGATTTTTTATGACTGAATGTATCAAAGCTTTGTTTTCCGTGATAAGCACCTGTGCCACTGAAACCTCTTCCACCAAAAGGTAGATTGGGATTGGTTAAATGCAGACTAGCCGTATTTACACAAGCACCACCCGATGGCACAGCTTCTAACCAGTCTTTTTCTTTTGCTGTGCTACTGGTGAAAACATAGAAGGCAAGCGGATTAGGATTTCTCTTGATAATGGCTTTGGCTTCCTCCAGTGTAGAAAAAGTAAGGATGGGCAATACAGGTCCGAAAATTTCGTCGCGCATGATATTGGAATCAATAGAAACGCCATCGAGCAAAGTGGGTTCTATGTACAAATTGGCTGCATCGTATTTACCGCCATAAACAATAGTACCATCGGATAAATAAGAGAGAATTCTATTGAATTGTTTCTGGTTGATGATTCGGCCATATGCATCAGAATCCGCTGCATTGGATCCATAAAACTGAGGGATGTATTTTTTGAGTGCCTCAATTAATTCAACACGCTTTGATTCGTGCACCAATACATAATCGGGTGCCACACACATTTGACCAGCATTAGAGAACTTCGGCATGGCAATGCGCTTGGCAGCAACAGAAATATTGGCATCTGCTTCCACTACACAAGGACTTTTGCCCCCTAGTTCCAGGGTAACAGGCACCAGGTTTTCAGCCGCCATTTTGTAAATGATTTTGCCTACCGAAGTACTACCCGTATAAAAAACATGGTCAAAAACAAACTGATTCATCATAGCAGGTATAACCGTTGCCCCATCTCCTTTTACATAGAGTACCTGCTCAGGAGGAAATACATCCAGGATAATTTTTTCCATCACGGCTTCTGTGGCGGGAGCAAATTCGCTGGGTTTTAAGACCACTGTATTACCTGCTGCAATGGCTCCCATCAAAGGTGTAAACAACAACTGGAAAGGATAGTTCCAGGGACCAATCACCAGCACAACACCCAGTGGTTCCCTAAGAATAGAAGAACTGGAAGGCAGGTTCAGCAAATTGGTAGCAACCGGTTCTGCATCCATCCAGGAAGACAAATATTTGATTGTTTCTTTTAACTCAGTCAGAAAAAAACCATTCTCTGTAACCCAGGTTTCTTCCCGGCTTTTATGCAGGTCTTTATAAAGCGCATCATAGATTTCCTCTTCATGTGCTTCCACTGCTTTTTTCAACAACAATAACTGCTGCTTTCGAAAAGCATAAGGCCTGGTGGCTCCTGATTCAAAAAACTGTCTTTGCTGCTGCAGTTGATTAATAAGCGCTTGCATTTGTCCGATGTTTTAGCGTAACAAGTTAAGAAAATTAGGGGGTAAGATTGAACTGAATCCATGCATCATTTTTCATCCACTTGTTTTATAAAAAACAGTATATTCATACTTCACAATTGCGCTATATGAAAAAGAAAGAAAATCCAGAAAAACAATCAGCTCAAACCAATTCCCGGCGTTCCTTTCTAAGGAATGCGAGCCTTGCTGCAGCAGGGTTTTACATTGTACCCCGTCATGTATTAGGACGAGGTTTTATTGCACCCAGTGATAAACTCCAGATTGCAGGTATTGGTGCTGGAGGAAAAGGGGAAAGCGATTTGTGGAGTTTCTACAATAGCGGAAAAGCAGATATTGCTTTCTTATGTGATGTAGACGACAGACAGTCTAAAAAAAGCAGGGAGCGTTATCCTAAAGCGAAGTACTACAAGGACTATCGCGAAATGTTAGATAAAGAGCACAAATACATTGATGCAGTTTCTGTATCAACTCCAGACCATATGCACGCCATTCAGGGACTGGCTGCCATGCAGCTGAAAAAGCATGTGTATATTCAAAAACCTTTATCGCACAATATTTCTGAAGCAAGAGAATTAACAGAAGCTGCACATAAATACAAAGTGGTAACTCAGATGGGTAACCAGGGTGCCAGTGGTGATGGCGTAAGAAAATTGATTGACTGGTACAATGCCGGATTAATTGGCGATGTGCATACCATTTATTGTTATACGGATCGTCCGGTATGGCCACAGGGAGTGGGTTGGCCTACCACCAAGGGAACGGTTCCGGAAGGATTGGATTGGAACCTTTGGCAAGGCGTTGCTCCGGCTAAAGACTATGTAGATGGCTTATTGCCATTTAACTGGAGAGGCTGGTGGGATTATGGTACCGGTGCATTGGGTGATATGGCTTGTCATATTATGGCCCCTGCATTTGCCGTATTGGGATTGGGATATCCTGTATCTGCTGAATGTAGTGTTGCTACCCGTTACCTGCAACCTTGGACCCGTGCTTATTATCCTGAAAGCTGTCCAACCGCTTCACATATTATTCTAACCTTTAAAGGACAAAACGGCAAGCCCGATGTAAAACTTCACTGGATGGATGGTGGTATTCAACCCGCACGTCCAGAAGAACTAGGTCCTAATGAAATGATGGGTGATGGTGGCAACGGTGCCATCTTTGAAGGAACCAAGGGTAAAATGATTTGTGGCACATATGGCGCACTACCTAACTTATTACCTACTTCAAAGAGCAAGGAATACGACAATGTACCTCAAACCATTAAGCGTGTACCCAAAGGAGACAATGGTCACTACGCTGCATGGGTGGAAGCGGCTATTGCCGGATATGGTTCTGCGCAGGCAAAAGAACTCAGCTCTAACTTCGACATTGCCGGTCCTTTAACGGAGAGTGTGTTAATGGGTAACCTTGCCATCAGAAGTTTCGATATTCAGAAGAAGGTTGGCGGCAGAGTTTCTTATCCAGGCAGAAATATCAAATTGCTTTGGGATGGTCCAAATATGAAGATCACCAACTTCGACGAAGCCAATCAATTTGTAAGAAAGGAATACAGAACTTTCTAATCAGCAATAAATGTAAAAACATCTGATAAAACAAAACCCAGTGCAAAATCAGCACTGGGTTTTTTAATATCGCCTTTAAGACAAAAATTTAAATAGAAAAATCCTTCATATAAGCAGCATTCTTCTCTGCACTCTCTAAAGGATTGGACCCTGTAAATGCCTCTTGTTCTACAATATGGTGTTTCATGCCATATTTCTGCATTTGACCCAGGATTTTTTTAAAATCGATATCGCCCTTACCAATCTGGCAAGACTCAATACCCTTGGCGGTTTTAGTCTGGTCTTTTACATGACATAGTCTAAAGCGATTGGGATATTTTTTAGCCCAGGCAACCGGATCTTCATTGGCTGCTACCACCCAGTAGATATCCATTTCATAATCTACTAGTCCGGCATCTGTTCCCTCCATCATTACTGTCTGAGGTACGAGTCCGTCCAGTACTTTAAAAGAATAATCATGGTTATGATAAGCAAAACGAATTCCGTTTTTCTTACAAATTTCGCCACTCTTATTGAACTCGTCGTTGAAGCGCTTGAAATTCTCTATAGACTTCTGAGGTCCTTTATATGGACAAATTAAATACTCAACACCTACTTCTGCAGCTTCTGCGGCTTTGCGTTCAAAGTCAACGGTATTGTTGCTATGCGCAGAAACAAGCTTCATACCCAAATCGTCCATGTATTTTTTGAAATCCGTATTTTTCCAGCCCCAGAAAAATCCTTTGGGGCCTTCAAAACTTTCAATCTGCTTATATCCATAGGAAGAAAGTTTGGCCAAAGTGCCTTTGGCATCTTTCATCATATCTTCTTTTACTGTCCATAACTGTAAACCAAAAGCAGGAAGCTTTTTGGTTTCACCAAAGCTGGAAAGAAAATTGGCTTTCCCGGCAAATGGCAAACTCAATCCTGCCGCCGCAAGGCCCGCAGTCTTTAAAAAATCTCTTCTTTTATTACTCATACAATTGTATTGAAGGCGTGTATAAATTTAAATCAAATGCTGTGCCATATTGCTTTACAGCCTTGTGCACTTTACTTATACTACTAGGTAGCCCAGGCTTTATCGCCTTTTTTGTACTCAGTACATCCTTCAAACTTACCTGGTACTGCTACATAACGCAATACTTTGGTAGCACCTACTTCAGAAGTAAAGAAGCCCCATAGTGTAAGCTCTTTCATCATTCTGAAATAATGCGGAAGTTCTTCCGGCTTTTTCTTTTCCTGGAAAGCTTTTGCTTCGGCATCTAATTCGGTTAACAATTTGGTGCGCTCTTCAGGACTTGCTTCCATAAAGGATTTACCAATTTTTGCTTTGGCATCTTTAAACTGCAATGCTGCCATCCCTTCCATGAAAACTTTTGCTTCTGCTGGCTTATAGCAATCTTTTACAATCACGGTCATGAACTCACCCACATTGGCTTCTTTAGCACCAGGGGTATCTGTTTTAGGAAGTATGGTTTCGGCAACTTCATTTAAAAATGCAATGTCTTCCGGCGTAAAAGCAACTGCATCACCAGCAGTTGATTTACAACCAGACAAAAATGCCTGAGAGCCTAAAATGGTTCCGCCCAATAATAGCGCAACACTGGATAATGCTTCTCTTCTATTCATCATGGTATAATGCGTTTAATGAGTTTATAAATTTCCTTTTTTCAATTCGCTAACAGCGTAATCAACTGCGCGTGCTGTAAAAGCCATATAGGTTAATGATGGGTTTACGCATGCTGCTGAAGTCATGAAAGAACCATCGGTAACAAATACGTTGGGGGCATCCCAGATCTGATTGTATTTGTTTACTACCGAAGTTTTAGGATCAGCACCCATTCTGGCAGTACCCATTTCATGAATACCTCTTCCCAATACGCCATTTGCATCGTAACCACGTACATCTTTTACACCTGCATTGGTTAACATTTCAATAGCGTCGGCCTGCATGTCTTTACGCATTTTTAGTTCGTTATCTTTTAACTCTGCATCAATTTTCAACACATTCAAGCCCCACTTGTCTTTCACAGTTTTATCCAGGGTTACAAAGTTTTTATGGTCAGGCAATACTTCACCAAAGCCCATAATACCCATTGACCAGCCGCCTGGTTCAGAAATGGCTTCTTTGAATGCTGCGCCAATAGTAGCTTCAGCCACATTGCTGCCCCATCCGCCTCTGTTACCGCCACCCTGATAACCAAAGCCTCTCAGGTAATCGCGCTTATCATTCCCAATGTTCTGGTAACGTGGAATATAAATACCATTCGCTCTTCTTCCGAAAGTGTATTTGTCTTCATATCCTTCAACGCGTCCACCTGCACCTACGCCTAAGTGGTGGTCCATAATATTGTGACCCAATTCACCACTGCTGCTTCCCAATCCGCCTTCCCAAACATCGGTTGCAGAATTCATCAGAATCCAGGCAGAGTTTAAAGTAGAAGCATTTAAGAAAACAATCTTAGACTTATATACATAGGTCTTGTTGGTTTCTGCATCCAGCACTTCAACACCGGTTGCACGCTTGGTATCCTTATCGTATAAAATCTTGGTTACGATGCTCCAGGGTCTTAGCGTAAGATTACCGGTTTTCATCGCCGCAGGCAAAGTAGAACTCTGCGTGCTGAAATAAGCACCAAATGGACAACCCAGCCAGCACTTATTACGGAACTGACAAGCCGATCTTCCTTCTATTTCTTTGGTAAGGTTCGCAGTACGGCCAATAATCATGGCGCGCTGTCCCTTATAATATTCCTGTAAACGCTTTGCAACATCTTTTTCAACGCAGGTCATTTCCATCGGAGGCAAAAACTGTCCGTCGGGTAAAACAGCCAGTCCATCTCTGTTTCCGCTGATACCAGCAAAACGCTCTACATAATCGTACCAGGGCTCAATTTCCTTATAACGAACCGGCCAGTCAACGGCTATACCATCTTTTGCATTGGCTTCAAAATCCAGGTCGCTCCAGCGATAACTCTGACGTCCCCATAACAAAGAGCGTCCACCAACATGGTATCCTCTGAACCAATCGTAACGCTTCACTTCAACATAAGGGCTTTCCTTATCGTTCACCCACATGCCATAAGTCTGCTCATTCAAAGGATAGTCGCGATCGAGCACCGGATTCTGCGCAATCATTTCCTGGGTCTTTCTTCCGTGGTGCGGATAATCCCAGGCTTCTTTATTGGCATTCACATAATCCTTTACGTGTTCAATGTTGCGACCTCTTTCGAGCATCAATACTTTTAAGCCTTTCTCTGTTAGCTCCTTTGCCGCCCAGCCGCCGCTGATGCCAGAGCCAATCACAATCGCGTCGAAATTTTGTTCAGCCATGTTAGATGTTTAAGCTTTGATGGTTAAAAAAATAGATATTAAATATTACAGATTTCAATTGCCTTTTTCAATGAACCCAGTTTGTCTTTTGCAATGGGGATGAATTCCTGGGCCACATATCCTTTGAAGCCCGTTTCCACAATGGCTTTCATGATGGCAGGATAATACAATTCCTGTGACTCATCAATCTCATGACGGCCAGGCACTCCCGCGGTATGGTAATGACCAATATAAGCGGAATTGTTGCGGATGGTTCTGATTACATCTCCTTCGTCTATCTGCATATGGTAGATATCATATAGCAGCTTGAAATTCTCTGAACCAATCATTTTGCAAAGCTCCACACCCCAGGCAGTTTTATCGCACATATAATCTTTGTGGTCTACCTTACTGTTGAGCAACTCCATGATAACAGTAACCCCTCTTTTCTCTGCAAGCGGCATAATTTTCTTTAGCCCTTCTGCAGCATTCTTTAATCCGGTAGCATCATCCATTCCGTTACGGTTACCGCTAAAGCAAATCAGGTTTTTATACCCTGCATCTGCCACCAGATTAATATGTTCTGTGTAGTTTTTAATTAAAGTAGCATGATACTGCGGGTCGTTCCATCCCTTTACCAGACTTATTTCTGCGCCATTGCACATGGTAGAAACCATACCGTGCTTTTTTAAAGTTGGCCAGTCTTTCGGTCCCACTAAATCAATACCCGTAATACCCATTTTTTTTGCTTCAACACATAATTCTTCCACAGATAATCCATCAAAACACCAGCGACAAACTGAGTGATTTATATTTCCTTTCATTGTATTTGAACCCGTTGCGCAGGACGCTAAAGATGGAATCAGGGGCGTTGCCG
The DNA here is from genome assembly GCA_937907555.1 of uncultured Sediminibacterium sp. GTDB lineage: Bacteria > Bacteroidota > Bacteroidia > Chitinophagales > Chitinophagaceae > Sediminibacterium. Next base: position 6,465 of record CALEST010000329.1, on the reverse strand, counting down.
CAACAGCAACGGATCCCGTGATAATGTTTTTGATGGCAGATCGCCTATTCGAAGATTTTTTCATACAGCATTCAGAACCCTAATATAATTATTTGTTTGCAGTAAACTTCCATGAAATATATAAAATGTTCAAGAAGCTGTTTGATTCGGTGAACAAATAACAAGAATGATTCACCTTTATTAAATGAATATAATCGGCGATTATGATTAAATTAGAGGCGCTTATCCAAACAATAAATTAAAAAATATAATTATGGCCAGAAAATTAAGAATGGGAATGATTGGCGGGGGTAAAGATGCTTTTATTGGAGCAATCCACCGTTTAGCAGCCAATATGGATGGACAAATAGAACTGGTATGTGGTGCATTGAGCATTAATCCAACCATAGCGCAGGAATCCGGAGAAATGTTGTTCCTGCCTCAGGATCGCATTTATATGACTTATGACGAAATGATTACGAAAGAAGCAGCATTGCCTGCAGACAAAAGAATGGATTTTGTAACCATCGTTACGCCCAACTTCGCCCATTTTGCACCGGCCATGATGGCGTTGGAAAATGGCTTTCATGTAGTAATTGAAAAGCCCATCACGTTTACGCTGGATGAAGCCAAACAATTAAAAGCCAAAGTAGAAGAAACAGGACTTACCTTATGTTTAACCCATACCTATTCCGGTTATCCAATGGTAAAACAGGCAAGGGCAATGGTAGCCGATGGCGCATTGGGCAAAATCAGAAAAGTTTGGGTGGAGTATCCTCAGGGCTGGTTAAGTAAACTAAGCGAGAGAGAAGGAAATGCACAGGCGGCCTGGAGAACTGATCCGAAAAAATCGGGAAAAAGTGGCAGCATGGGAGATATTGGCACCCACGCAGCACACCTGGCTGAATATGTAACCGGTGCACAGATCAGCAAGATTTGTGCAGACCTGAATACCAAGGTTGAAGGAAGAATGCTGGACGATGATGGCGCTGTTTTGTTGCATTTTAACAATGGAGCATCGGGTGTATTGATGGCATCACAGGTAGCAGCAGGAGAAGAGAACGCACTAAAAATAAGGGTGTACGGAGAAAAAGGAGGTTTGGAATGGGCACAGATGGAACCCAATACCTTAATTGTAAAATGGCTGGAAGCACCCATGCAGATTTTACGTGCAGGAGCCAATTACACCGATCGCCTGTCTAGCTTTGCCACCAGTAATTGCAGAACGCCGGGCGGACATCCGGAAGGATACCTGGAAGCATTTGCCAATATCTATAAAAACTTTGCGGCAACCGTACAGGCTAAAATTGAAGGACGCACCCCAACCAAAGAACAGCTGGATTTTCCAGGCGTAGAAGATGGAATCAGAGGGATGGCATTTATTGACAATGTAGTAGCATCTGCCAACTCAGATGTAAAGTGGACCGAACATAAAATATAATTCATGACCAATATTAAAGGACCAGGGATTTTCCTGGCACAGTTCATGGGCGACACAGCCCCGTTTAATTCATTGGCATCTATTTGTCAGTGGGCGGCATCATTGGGTTTTAAAGGAGTACAGATTCCTTCCTGGGATGCCCGTTGTATTGATTTACAAAAAGCAGCAGAAAGCAAAACCTATGCAGATGAAATCAGGGGGATTGTAGCCGCCGCAGGATTGGAAATCACTGAGCTATCCACGCACTTGCAGGGACAGCTGGTAGCGGTAACCCCCGCATATGATGCACTATTTGATGGTTTTGCACCCGAAGCATTAAGAGGCAATCCCAAAGCCAGAACGGAGTGGGCGGTGCAGCAATTAAAATATGCAGCCAAAGCTTCACAAAACCTGGGACTCAACGCCCACGCCACTTTCAGCGGAGCTTTGTTGTGGCAAACGGTTTATCCCTGGCCACAAAGACCTGCCGGATTGGTAGAAACCGGTTTTACAGAATTAGCCAAAAGATGGATGCCCATACTCAATGAGTTTGATGCCAATGGTGTTGACCTTTGCTATGAAATTCATCCGGGTGAAGATTTGCATGATGGCGTTACTTATGAAATGTTTTTAGAAAAAGTAAACCACCATCCACGTGCTTGTCTGTTGTATGATCCCTCTCACTTCGTATTGCAATGCCTGGACTATAAAGCCTATATAGACCATTACCATGAGCGCATTAAAATGTTCCATGTAAAAGATGCCGAGTTTAATCCAACAGGAAAACAGGGTGTTTATGGTGGCTATCAGGGTTGGGTAGAAAGAGCAGGCAGATTCAGGTCTTTGGGAGACGGACAGGTAGATTTCAAAACCATTTTCAGCAAGCTGGCTCAATACAACTATACAGGTTGGGCGGTAATGGAATGGGAATGTGCGCTGAAGCATCCAGAAACCGGTGCAGCAGAAGGTGCACCATTTATTCAACAGCATATCATCCGTGTAACCGATAAAACCTTTGATGATTTTGCCGGTACGGGTTCTGATGAAAATTTTAATAAAACAATCTTAGGTATCAACTAACTTTAACCACGCTACTATCAGGTAGCATATCACCATTTAAACGAAAGATTATGAAAAAGTACTTAGTGCTATTTGCCATTACCGGATTGGTAGCTGCAGCTTGCGGCGGTAGTGAAGAAAAGAAAGAAGAGAAAGCAGCTGAACCAGCAGCAGCGGCTCCTGTAGCAGACCTTAGCAGCAATCCGGACTATACAAAGGGATTGGAGCTGGTAGGAAAATCAGATTGCTTAACCTGTCATAAAGTAAACGATAAATTAATCGGACCTTCTTATAAGGATGTAGCAAACAAATATGAAGCAACGGAAGAAAATATCAGCATGTTGGCTGGTAAAATCATCAAAGGCGGTAAAGGTGTTTGGGGAGAAGTTCCAATGACTCCGCATCCACAAATCAGCGAAGAGGATGCCAAAGCCATGGTTAAATATGTTTTATTACTTAAGTAAGCCACATGAATCAACTACTATGGGTTACTGCAATTGGAGCTGCTTTAATAACAGCTTCAGTTAACAGCAAAAAACTATTGCCGTCATCTGCTTCTGTAAACAATGTCACAGTTCCGCTAACAGCCAGTCCCAATCCCGCGAAAGCGAAATGGATTAAACTGTTTGATGGCAAAACCACCAATGGCTGGAAAACCTATTCGAAAGACAGCATTGGAAGCGCATGGAAAGTAGAAGACGGAGTTTTGTTCTTAGACTCAAAAGCAAAGAAGGAACAAAAACTGGGCGGAGGTGATATTATTCACGAAAAATCATTCGAGAATTTTCATCTTCGTTTAGAGTGGAAGGTATCTAAAAATGGCAACAGTGGCATTATTTTCTGGGCACAAAACGACCCGGCAAAATACAAAGCTGTTTGGCATACCGGACCTGAAATGCAAGTGCTGGACAATGGCGGACATCCGGATGCAAAAATCAGAAAACACCGCGCCGGTGATCTGTACGATTTAATTGAAGGACCAGACACTGCTGTAAAACCAGTGGGTGAATGGAACAAAGCAGAAATTATTGCTAAAAACGGAACACTGGAATTAAAACTCAATGGCGTTACTACGGTAAAAACCACTTACGGAGACGATGCATGGTTTAACTTAATTGCCAACAGCAAATTCAAAACCATGTCTGGATTCGGCAGAACTTTTAGCGGACATATTGCCCTGCAGGACCATGGAGACGATGTATGGTTCCGCAATATTGAAATTAAGGAATTATAATGCAAACCCTGAACCACGAGTACTTCATGCAACAGGCATTGAAAGAAGCCCAGCTGGCTTTTGATGCGGATGAAGTACCCGTGGGTGCAGTGGTGGTAATGAACAATCAAATCATTGCAAGAGCCCACAACCAGGTGGAGCTGCTGAACGATTCAACAGCGCACGCAGAAATACTGGCCCTTACTTCTGCCTATAGCTCACTAGGCGCCAAATACTTACCAGAAGCCACCCTTTACGTAACCGTAGAACCCTGCCTCATGTGCTGCGGCGCTATTTATTGGGGTAAGTTAGGGCGCATTGTTTACGGAGCATCCGACGAAAAGAATGGTTACAAACACCTCACCAAAGAACAGTGGCCCTTTCATCCCAAGACAGAATTAATCTCCGGCATTTTAGAAGCCGACTGCGCATTTCTCATGCGTTCTTTTTTCAGAGCGAAGCGATAATTCGCTGTACATTGCTCAAATAAACACTTCACTCGCGGCCGAGGATTGAATTCACGTAACGTAATATTTAATTATGCATGCAATCCTCGAATGCTCGCTCAGTATTTATTTGAGCAATATGAGAACATGCGACATGATTCTTAAAGCTTTGAACAAAGCACTAAGTGAGCATTTCGCAATAAATAGTATTGTCTGTCTTAAAAAAAATAAGCGAGCATTCGAGAAATGATTGCATTCGAGAGCTGGATTAATCTGTTTGAACTAAAAGCACTAAGTGAGCATTCGATAATTGCTTGAGAAAGGGTTTTGTGTGGCAGGCAAAGCAATTATCGGCCGCGAACGTGGGCTTTTAGTTCAAACGGGAAACAAGAACTGTCGAATTCCGAAACTATTTCTTTATTTAACAGCCATTTAAACCAATGCCGCGTAAATTTGTAATTCATTCATACACATTTTAAATAGAAATATTATGTCATTTACACTAGCACCTTTACCCTATGCGCACGATGCGCTTGAGCCACATATCGACACTACTACCATGCAAATTCACCATGGTAAGCACCATCAGGCTTATGTTGACAATTTAAACAAAGCCATCGCTGGTACACCCAACGAAGGCAAGTCTTTGGAAGAATTGGTGAAAGCTGCAGGCAGCATTAGCCCTGCTGTTCGCAATAACGGTGGCGGTCACTGGAACCATACTTTCTTCTGGGAAAGCCTTGCAGCCAATGCAGGTGGAACACCTTCAGGTGAATTAGCAGATGCCATCAATGCTGCTTTTGGCTCATTTGATGCGTTCAAAGAAAAATTTGCAAACGCAGGGATGACTCGTTTTGGTAGCGGTTGGGCCTGGTTAATTGTAAAAGACGGTAAGCTGGAAGTAAGCTCAACCCCTAATCAGGATAATCCTTTGATGGATATTGCTGAAGTAAAAGGCACACCAATCTTGGGTGCGGATGTTTGGGAGCATGCTTACTACCTTAAATACCAGAACCGCAGAGCAGATTATTTAGCTGCTTTCTGGAATGTAGTTAACTGGAGCAAAGTTGCTGAGCGTTTTGCAGCAGCCAAGTAAATAAAATCTTGTATTTTCACATCACGCTGTAGGTATCTGCAGCGTGATTTTTTTTAAATATAGTTGTATGAAAAACCTATTTGCCTTTTTTGTTGTAAGCAGTTTATTAATCGCCTGTGCCGGTAATGATAAAACCATTATCATCATGAGTAAGGGAGATGCCACAGTGGATTTAAATGCAGGAACCATTCAGGCAAAAGACGGCGCAGGTCATGAAGAAAAACTGGTAGCCGTAAACAAGGCCAATATCAGTTTTAAACTCAATACACCGGCAGGTGAAGCTACCGTTGAGTTGAAAGAAAATGGGCTGTATGTTATCAACGTAAAAAATGACACCATCATCGGCAGTTATCAACCCTATACCAGTGCCTCTCAGGCACAAAAAGTAATTACGCAGGAAAGCCTGGCTCAAAAAATTGATTCTCTGCAATTATTGAGTGAGGGAAAAAATGTAACAACCGCCAATAGGAATTATTTCATTCTACCCAACCAGGCAACATTTATTACCAGCAATCCACTGGCTCAGGTAGTAGGACCTTATCATCAAATGCGTTCTGCAGAAAAAGTAGATGGAAAAGATCCGGAAATCTATCGCTTTTACAGTATCAAGGAAATCAGAGAGATGATTACTAAACTCAGAGCGCTTACTGTTGCGCCTGAATAAATTTAAGGAACCGGATCCCAGCCAGAACCGCCACCAGGTCTGCATTTGCTGAGTCGCTTAACAAGCAACCAGCCTCCTTTAAAGAGCCCGTATTTTTTTAAGGCTTCTTCTCCGTATTGAGAACAAGTAGGTACAAATCTGCACTTGGGGCCCATCACGGGAGAAATGATGTATTGGTATACTTTAATAAATGGAATCAATACATACCCAAGCAAACGGGTAATGGAAAATTGGTTTTGCCTGTTTTTCTCAGCGGTCATTGAGCTATTACAACTGCTACACATGGCTTGGGGTTTCATTGATTTTTCGAACCAATTTTTCCAGGACTTTTTCCATGGTTTCCTTTAGTGCGGTAAACTCGGGTAGCTCTTTGCCGATGTACAAAAAGAAAACATCCAAAGACCCTGTCTTTTGATTCATGGCAGCATAAAGCGGGTGCTTCTGTGTTCTGTAAACTTCGCGCAACAATCGTTTAACGCGGTTTCGGTCATTGGCTTTTTTGAAAATTCTTGAACTCACGCAAACGCCAGCATGGACTTCATTCTTTGGGTTATCCTCAATAGTGTAAAACATTTTAATTGGGAAAAT
>CALEST010000328.1 GCA_937907555.1 uncultured Sediminibacterium sp. | reverse complement strand
CCATTTTGCGGTCTTCCATTCCAACGTGAACATGCAGACCGAAAATTAAATTGCTACGGGCAGCTTCCTGTAATTCATTTACAATCTGGTTGTAACGAACATGATCGGTAATGAGCTGGTTTTCCCAATGACTGAAGGGATGTGTACCCGATGCGCCAACCCAAAGACCCAGGTCACCCGCAATCTGTGCAATATTTCCTCTCAGGGAAGCAACGTCTTTAAAAGCTTCATCAATGTCTTTGCAGATATCCGTTCCTACTTCTACCACAGCCTGGTGCATTTCCGCTTTTACCTTGTCTTTTAAAGTCAACTGACCTACCTGCACAATTTTCTGCTCATGGCTTTTTAATTCGCGTGAAAGCGGATCAATTACCATGTACTCTTCTTCAACGCCTAATGTGAAGTGGTTGTAATTTATTCTTGACATACTTGTCTGATTCTATCAACTTAATATAATGGCTTACCGTTTGCACTTCTTTTAATGTATTCACCCCAGGTTAAATTGTCTTTTCCTGGTTCTTGTGCCTGAGCCTTCTCAATTGCATAAGTGGCGGCAGTTTCAACCACCCAATCAAAGTTTTCCTGGCCCACGCTCTTAATATCTGCGTCCGGTGCCGGGTTGCAGAAGTCAATGGCATAAGGCACTCCATCTCTTAATGCCAGTTCAACGGTATTGAAATCGTAGCCCAGGTATTGGTTTATTTTTAAAACAATATTCGTCATCATTTTTAGCTTTTCTGCTGAGGGCTTAAAGTCTGCAGCATATCTTAAATGATGAGGGTTGCGAGGTTCGTAAGACATGATTCTTACGTATTTTCCACCAATACAATAGCATCGGTAGTACTCTTCAAAAATAATTTCTTCCTGCAGCAACATTACCAGTTGTCCTGTTTCTGAATGCTTTTCAAAAAAGTCTTGCTGATCGTTTAATTTGTACACATTTTTCCATCCGCCTCCGGCAAATGGTTTCATATAGGCAGGAAAACCTACATAATTAAAAATGCCTTCCCAATCCAGCGGGTAGGAGAGATTACTGAAAGACAGTTCTGCCGTATCTGTTGGCAAATCCCTGGAAGGCAATATGACTGTTTTAGGAACGGGTACATCTATTTTGGTAGACAAACAATTGTTGAAAAACTTTTCATCAGCACTCCACCAAAAGGGGTTGTTTATTACTGCTGTTCCGCATAGGGCAGCATTTTTCAGGTATGCTCTGTAAAAGGGAACGTCCTGGCTAATACGGTCTATGATGACTGCGTATCCACTATCTTCTCCCTGAATTACTTTGTCGATTTTTACGGGTTCGGCCATAATGCCTTTTACCTGCTTACTGTTGATTCTTTCTATGAATGCCTGCGGAAAGCTTCTTTCCTGCCCAAACAGAATCCCGATTTTTTTCATGTTTGCCTTTTTGGTTTAGTTGTAATTTAAGTCATAAGATGATAAATAAAAAAATATAATACCCTATTTTTGAGCATATGCATGCACATTCTCCCGCTAAGGCAGCATCGGTACAATTGGAAACCTGCCTGATACCTTCTGAATACCTGGAAAGAGAAGTTACCATTGATATATACCTGCCAACGCAAATGAGCGGCTTTGATCAAACCTCCTTATTGTTAATCAATGATGGACAGGATCTGATTAAAATGAGTTTTCTGGAAATGCTTTCCCGGTTGATAGAGACGGAAAAAATGGAGCCCATCTGTTGTATTGGTATTCATTGCGGACCCAATAGAAAAATGGAATACGGAACTGCTTATTCTGCAGACTTTAAAGGGAGAGGGGCTTCTGCCGGTTTATACACGAAATTTATTTTCGAAGAACTACTTCCCTTCATTCGTAAAAAATTCAATGCCCCTTCTTTCAGAGACAAGTCTTTTGCGGGCTTTTCATTGGGGGCTTTAAGTGCCATGGATATTGCCTGGAACCATGCCAGTGAATTCAGGAAAGTGGGTATGTTCAGTCCTTCCTTGTGGTGGAGGAGAAAAGCGTATGAAGATGGGTATGATGATGAACAAGACAGACTGATGCATTTGCAGGTTAGAAAAGGAAAATTCTATCCCTGGTTGCAATTTTTTATTGAATGTGGAACCCTTGATGAAACAGCAGACAGGAACAACAATGGGGTAATTGATACCATTGATGATGCATTGGATTTAATTGTTGCTTTAAAAGCCAAGGGCTTTACCGACGAGCATATTGCTTATCTGGAAGTAGAGGATGGAAAGCACGATG
>CALEST010000327.1 GCA_937907555.1 uncultured Sediminibacterium sp. | reverse complement strand
TTACCTTATATAGAGCTTTCAACTTTTGAGGAAGATGGTAGTCAGGTTATAAAACGAGGTCAGGCAAATTTGATTATTGGGGGAAGTTTACCTATACCGCGTGCTGAGAAACTGGGTTCAAGTCAGCCTCAAATTATTAGTATTACTAAATTATGACTACCGTATTCACCATAGTATTTTTTTTATGTTATACGGTCAACCTACTTCGTATCTATCTTATCGTGAAGGTTAAACAAGCTGATATAATTAGTTATAGTACTATTCAAAATAAGTGGGCTCTTCCAATACTTGGATCCTTTGTTGATTTAGTAGTGAAGAGAAAAGATGTTAATAATGTGGAAAGTGAAGGTTTTCTTTATCGTGTATCTGAATACTGCTCAAGAAGTATCATGGTAGTATTAGGAATGGCTTATTGGGTGACATCATTTAGTCTTATTGGATTTAGTTGTTTTAAGGGATTTGCTTTACTATAAAGTTTATTATTATGCTGCGACAAACAATTATTGCTCTCTTATTGTGTATTTCTGTTTATGCTGTTGGACAAAAAACCGTATCCAGTATTCAAGTTAGAAACTTATCTGCATACTCAATAGTGAACAGGTTGGTATCCCTTAGTTGGGATAGCTTAGGTTTTCGGGCAGCGGATACTACAAGCCTAATAGTTATTAATAAACGGGACAAGAAAGAACTACCTATACAATGGTTTGTTGATTCAGGGAAGATAATCGAGTGTTTGGTTATGCTTTCTTTACCAGCCCATTCAGATGTTGAGATTGAATTTAAGAAAGCTAAAAGAGCCGTCTTACCCCCTTTAACTTATGGAAGGTTTGTTCCAGAAAGATTCGATGACTTTGCTTGGGAAAATAATCGAATTGCTTTCAGGGCATATGGTAAAGCGCTTGAAGCTACAAAGGAAAATGCCTATGGCTTTGATGTTTGGGTAAAGAAGACAGAGAAAATGGTGATTGATAAATGGTATAAGAATGCAGATTATCATAAGGATCATGGTGAGGGACTCGATTACTATAGCGTTGGGTATACATTAGGAGCTGGCAATATTGCTCCTGTTGTAAATGAGAAAATAGTTTATTCCCCAAACTTTTATAGATCAGTTATTATTGCCAATGGTCCTTTAAGAACAGTTTTTGATCTCGAGTACTTGCCTTTCTCTGTAGGTAAGTCTTTGATAACGTGTAAAAAGCGGATTACTATTGATGCTTCAAGCCAATTATCTAAAGTGAACTTTAGTTTCGATGTGGTTGGTGAATTTGACAGTCTATTTTGTATTGGTCTAACCAGAAGAAAATTGCCAGGTCAAGTACATGTTGATGAGGCTAGGGGTTTATTAACTTATTGGGAGCCTGAAGATCCCGTAAATGGTACTACTGGTACGGCTATTCTGCTTAACAGAAATGCACAGTATTTTTCTGACATTAAACATCACCTTTTTATCGTAAAGCCTAAATCGAATTATATAGAATATTTTATAGGTGCTGCATGGAATAAAGCAAAGGATATAGAAAAATTTGAAGAGTGGATTGGTTACATAGACAATATAGCTTCAACAAGTACAGGTGCGATTCAAGTTTGGTATCGTAGGAATTAATTGATCTAATGCTTATATAAAGTAAATACTAAGCTTAGATTGATTTTTTGTAGTGATTGATTTTATAAAGCTCTTGTTTAAAATTATGACTTGCACATTTGGAGAATTATTGATTCGCTATTCGCCTCAATTAGGTGGCGACTGGATTCATACACAATCCATGCACACCTATATAGGTGGCGCAGAATTAAATGTCGCACATGCTTTGGCGCGATGGGGATTGCCGGTGCAGTATCTTACTGCTATTCCGGATAACTATCTGTCAAAAGAAATCTTACAACATTTACAGTCATCCGGAATTGATAGCAGTAGTGTTTTACTGCAGGGCAATCGAATTGGTGCGTATTATCTGCCACAGGGTGCAGATTTGAAGCATACTGGTGTTATTTATGATAGGGCAGGCTCTGCATTTTCGGAACTGAGACCAGGTATGTTCAACTGGCCGGCATTGCTCAAGAATTCCAGTTGGTTTCATTTTAGCGCCATTTCGCCAGCTTTGAATGCTACCTCAGCGGCAGTGTGTTTAGAAGCAGTACAACAAGCCAAGCAATTTGGCCTTACTGTTTCGGTAGACCTTAATTACAGATCCCTTTTATGGAAATACGGCCCGCAGCCCGAATCTGTAATGCGTCAAATTCTTCCCTATTGTGATGTTGTCATGGGGAATATCTGGAGTTCGGCTGCTTTATTGGGAATACCCCTAAATGAAAGCTTGCTAGAAGCCGGTACAAAAGAAGCTTTTGTTGCCGGTGCAACGCATAGTGCAGCACAGATACAGGAGTTGTTTCCTAATGTACAGTTGGTAGCAAACACATTTCGTTTTACCAATGATTCGGGTGTAAACTATTTTGCCAGCTTGCACTCCCAAGCAGGCACAACAGTTTCTGCTAACTACACATCAGAAAGCGTAATAGACAAAGTGGGCAGTGGAGATTGCTTTATGGCTTCACTGATTCGTTGTATGCAATTAGATAAACCAGCTTCTTATATGGTCAACTTCGCTTCTGCTGCAGCCATAGGTAAATTGCAGGAATTGGGTGACCACACCAAACAAACTGTGGAATCAATAGAAGCCAAAATGTATAATCATGAATAGCGATGCTCTGGCAAAGGGATTGTCTCAGGCAGGTGTGCTACCACTTTTTTATGCTGATGATACGCAGCTTTGCAGGAATATTTTACTTACCTTATACCAAGCTGGTATCCGTTATGTAGAGTTTACTAATCGGGGTACAGCTGCACTGCATAATTTTTCTGCATTGGTGGAATTGAAATATCAGTTACCGGACCTTTATCTTGGCGTAGGTACCATACATGATGCAGAGCAAGCAGCCGCTTTTTTGGATGCAGGAGCAGATTTTCTGGTGAGCCCTTTCTTTGATGCATCAGTTGCAGACTATGCCTATATGCAAAAGAAACTATGGATTCCGGGATGTATGACGCCAACCGAGATTCATCGGGCGTTAGCTTATGGTTGTCATTTGGTGAAATTATTCCCCGGTGAAGTATTGGGAACAGCTTTTGTGAAAGCAGTAAAGCCTTTATTCAAGGATACTATATTCATTGTGACCGGAGGTGTTTTGCCCGAGCAGGAAAATATTCTACAATGGCTTTCTGCAGGCGCTGCCGTATTGGGCATGGGCAGTAAACTGATTAAGCCTGATCAGTTACAGCATGAACAAGCTTTAATTGCATTGCGCAACGCCACTAGGCAAGTCGTCGATATTATTCAGGATTATAAAAATCAACCACATGGATAAGAAGGTTATCGGTAGGTATCGTTGGACCATATGTGGTCTTGTATTTTTTGCTACTACAATCAATTATCTTGATCGGGCAGTAATTAGTTTGCTTAAATCCACCCTCAGTGCTGAAATGCACTGGGATGATGCTGATTATGCGAATATTGAAATTTCTTTTAAAGTCGCCTATGCGCTTGGTTTATTATTTGCCGGTAGAATAATTGATAAAGTTGGAACAAAGTCGGGTTATGCTTGGGCAACTGGATTATGGAGTGCAGCAGCAGTTGCACATGCCGCAGCGGCAAATGTTCTTGGTTTTGCTGCTGCAAGGGCTGCGCTTGGTTTAACGGAAGCGGGAAATTTTCCTGCAGCCATTAAAGCAGTGGCAGAGTGGTTTCCCAAAAAAGAGCGTGCATTGGCCACCGGTATTTTTAACTCAGGTGCCAATATTGGTGCTATTGTAGCACCACTTACGGTTCCGTTTATCGCAGTCTATATGGGTTGGCAATGGGCATTCATTATTACAGGATGTCTTGGTTTTATTTGGCTTTTCTTCTGGAATAAGTTTTACCAGGCGCCAAAGCAACACCCCTCACTATCGAAAGAAGAACTGGCTTATATAGAAAGTGATACGGTAGCCGAAACGAGAGATCAGATTGCGAATAAAAAAGCTTTCACCTGGCTAAGATTACTTGGGTATAAACAAACCTGGGCTTTTGCATTAGGTAAGTTGCTCACTGATCCTATCTGGTGGTTTTATCTTTTCTGGCTGCCTGATTTTTTGGAGAGCGAGTATGCGTTAAAAGGAACAGCCATTGTATTGCCTGTTGCTTTGGTATATACTATTTCAACAGTAGGTAGTATTGGCGGCGGATGGTTACCACTTTTCCTGATTAAAAGTAACTGGCCGGTTTTTAAAGCAAGAAAATCCTCTATGTTATTATACGCTATTCTGGTAATCCCGATAATCAGTGCACAATTGCTGGGAAGTATCAATATGTGGTTGGCTGTATTGATTATTGCAGTTGCGGCTGCTGCTCATCAGGCATGGAGTGCAAATATCTTCACCACTGTAAGCGATATGTTTCCTAAGAGAGCGGTAGGTTCTGTAACAGGCATTGGTGGCATGTTTGGTGCTTTTGGTGGAATTTTTCTGTCTCTTTTTGTACAAAAAACCCTTTTTGTGCATTATCGTTCTATCAATCAGATTGAGACTGCCTACTATGTGATGTTTGCTGTATGTGGGTTAGCGTACATAACAGCCTGGATGATATTGCATTTACTTGTTCCTAAAATGCAAATCATAGAGGATAAATAGGAGTTGGTATAGAGGATATGAGCATCGCCTAAGAGTTTTGAAAATTGTAAACATACTGCTATGTGTCATCTTAGAAAATAAGTATTTTCCTAAGATGACAAAAAAACCTCCATGCTTTGGAGGCTTTTTTTAGTAACAACTTATATATAAATTGAGCTATATGTTCGTAGACCTTCATATTGAACTATCCTCAATCATTGCCTACTTTAACGATCAGGTTCTATCAGGGAGGCAAATGCCGGCAACAGCCAAGCAGGTGTATGAATATGCCATC
>CALEST010000326.1 GCA_937907555.1 uncultured Sediminibacterium sp. | reverse complement strand
AGAGAACATACCACGAATTTCTTCCTGATGCTGGATGGTATTTTATTTGTGCTCTTAACTTTTACCAAATACATTATTCGCAAATACCTGCACTCTGCTATTTCGCATGGTAAATTGCTAGACAATATTCTCATTGTTGGGGTAACACCCGCCGCGCAGGATTTTTACGAAGCCATTAACCGCTATTATTATTACGGATACAAGTGCGTGGGATTCCTGGACGATCAGGTAACCAAGATGAATGGCTGTCCCTATAAGGGGACAGTGAAGGAACTGGCCCGAACCATTAAGGAAACCCCCATTGATGAAGTGGTGATTGCTTTACCTACGCATCGTAACAAAGAAATTCAAGAGTGCATTGATATCTGTGATCAATATGCTACCCAAACCCGGATTCTTCCCGATTTTGAGCAGTACACGTCTTCTAATTTGCAGGTAAACAATATTGGTTTGTTGTCGGTGATCAATATACGTGAACTGCCACTGGATAAGTCAGCTAACCGACTCCTTAAAAGAAGTTTTGATATTGTATTTTCCATACTGTTTTTTATACTGATTGCCAGCTGGTTGTTTCCTATCTTGATTACTCTCATTAAGCTAACTTCCAGGGGTCCTGTATTTTTTACACAGGAAAGATGGGGATTGAACAACGAAAAAATTACCTGTTATAAGTTCCGGACCATGGTAAAAGAGAGTACCGATGTGGACGAGAAAGGCAATTATCAGCAAGCCCATAAAAATGATGCGCGTATTACTGGTATTGGTGCCATTTTAAGAAGGAGCAATCTGGATGAATTGCCACAGTTCTGGAATGTGTTGCTGGGCAATATGTCGGTGATTGGTCCCAGACCCCATCCTACTCCATTGAACCTGGAATCGATGCAGACCATCGACAATTATATGTTGAGACATATGGTAAAGCCCGGTATTTCCGGTTGGGCGCAGGTGAATGGATACAGGGGTGAAACCAAAACCCCGGGATCGATGCAGAAGCGAGTGAATTTTGATTTGTACTATATTCATCGCTGGACATTCTGGTTCGACTGTCAGATTATTTTACAAACCATTATTAATATGATTCGGGGCGATCAGAATGCCTATTAAAATACCTTTCATGCAATTGAGAAAACATCTTTTAACCCTTTTTGTTTTACTGGCTTTCTTTAGCAAACCATTGTCTGCACAGGTAGTGACTGAATATTCACAGAACGAAGTGTACAACTTTTTAAGCAGGTTGGACCAGAAGGGATTGATTGTCTTTAACGATCTTATCAGACCCTTGAGCAGAACCTATATTAAATCCTGTTTAGACAGTTTAAAATACAAATCCCAACAATTAAGTACCATAGAGAAAACAGAACTGGATTTCTATTTAAGAGATTATACCGATGGGCTTGCACTACCGGAAAGCGCTGAGGAAAACAGAAATACCTATTTTAAGAAAGATCCCTTTGGCCGTTTCAGATCCATAGCCATCCAGAGCAAAGATTTTAGTTTGCGGGTAGACCCTATTTTACAATATGGTACTTTTCAGGGTAAAGACCAGTCGGTTACCCAATACGGTTCCGGATTTAATTTATACGGATATGCCGGCAAACACTGGGGCTTCTATCTGTCTTTTAATGATGTGAATGAAAAGGGAAAGGGGATTGATACCACCTGGAGCTTTTCCCCTCAAACCGGCCATTCTACGCGTATTGCGCTGAATCAGCAAAGCCATAACTATTCTCAGCTTAGAGCCGGCATCTATTACCAATTTAAAAACGGAAGCATTGGATTTGGTCAGGATCAGTTGTCTTATGGATACGGAGAAAATGGAAGAATCATCTTATCGAATAAAGCACCCACTTACCCGCTTATCCGTTTGGATTTTTCACCCCTTCCCTGGTTGCGTTTTAATTATACCCATGCCTGGTTGAATTCGAATATTTTAGATTCCAGCAGAATGTACAATACAGGTACAACCACTTACGGTGGCAGAAGGGAGCAATTCATTAATAAGTATATGGCTCAGCATAGTTTGACCATACAAATAAAAAGAGGCTTGCAGGTTTCTGTTGGGGAATCAGTTGTGTACAGCGATCAGCTTAACCCGGGGTATTTAATCCCCATCTCTTTCTTCAAAGCTTTTGAAATTCAAGATGCCAATAGAAATATCAATGCAGGGGCCAATAGTCAATTGTTCCTAAGTGTGAGTTCCAGAAACAATATCAAGAATACGCATTTATACGGCACCCTTTTCATTGATGAAGTAAGACTAAGTGCCATTGCCAATAGTGAAAAAAGCCGCAACCAATTGGGCTTTACCGTGGGGGCTAGTATTACTGATATTGGTTTACCCTATTTAACCGCTAGTGCAGAGTATACCCGTATCAATCCCTTTGTGTACCGAAATTTATTGCCTGCCCAGAATTATTCTCATTATGGATATTCTTTGGGCGACTGGATGGGTAACAATGCCGACCGGTTTTTATTCAATTTAAAATACACCCCCATCCCCCGCTTAAAATTATTGGCTCAGTACCAATACATCAGAAAAGGAGGTGCGGGAACATTGGACCAACAATATTTTCAACAACCCCAACCACCCTTCCTGTTTAATTATATGTTTAACCAGAACGAGTTGTTTTTTCAAAGCCAATACGAACTGTATAATAACTTATACATTACCGGAAGTTACCGCACACAGAACAATGGTTTTAGCCAGGGCTTTTTAGGCTTCCGCTATGGATTCTAAGGGGTTTGGCTATTATTTCCGATATTCGTACCCGTATTTTATAACCATGAAATTGATGAATCGTACATTAAATCTATATATCATTTTTGCGCTCCTGTTCTTTGCCATAAGTAAACCGGTAATGGCTCAAATTCCAGGACAGAGTAGTTTTAAAGTATCCCAGTTGTCGGATAAACAAATTATTCAATTGTGGCAGCGGGCACAGAAGTCGGGCATGTCGGAGAATGAAGCCATTGAGGAACTGGTAAAGAGGGGCTTGTCGGCCACGGACGTGAACCAATTTAAACAAAGATTAATTCAGGTACAAAGTTCCAATAAGTCTTCTTTCAGTACACAGAATAGCATTCGTGATACGGCAGGATTTTTAAGAGATAGCAGTTGGATTTTAGCTGTTCCACAAGTAAAAAAGATTTCGCCCTATTTTGGTTTTGAGTTTTTCAGCAACCCGAATATTAGTTTCGAGCCCAATATCATGATGGCTCCTCCCAAGAGTTATGTATTAGGAGCCGGAGATGAATTGTCAGTTACCGTTACAGGTGCCAATGAAACCGATTTTACCAATACCATTTCAAAGGAGGGCAATTTTTTACTTCCCTATGCAGGCCTGGTGAACTTAAATGGGTTAACCTTAGAACAAGCTACCCAGAAAATAAAACTGAAACTCAAAACGGCTTATCCTTTAATTGGGTCCGGTAAAACCCAGGTGATGGTAACGGTAGACAATGTAAAGTCGATGCAAATCCATGTAATTGGTGAGGCGGAAAAACCAGGTACTTATACTTTAAGTTCTGTTGCCAATCTGTTCAATGTATTATACGTTTCAGGAGGACCTTCTGCCAATGGATCCTTGCGGAACATAGAATTGATCAGAAACAATGCAGTGATTGCTACCATTGATTTTTATGAGTTCTTACTAAAAGGAACTTTGAGCAAGTCTTTGCAACTGGAAAACCAGGATATTGTCCGCTTCCCGGTTTATCAGAAAAGGGTTTCCGTAAACGGTCAAATTAAAAGAGCCGCCGTTTACGAATTGCAGGAAAAAGAGACCCTGCAGGACCTGATTGTAATGGCTGGGGGCATGGGAGATACTGCCTACAAGGAATCGGTTAAAGTGGTTCAGTTGAGCAATAAGGAGCGTTTATTGAGAGATGTAGCAGCTGCCGATTTTGCTTATTTTATCCCCCGCAATGCAGACTCTGTTTATATAGAAAAAGTGCCTTCTATTTACAATAATAAAATCATTTTGGCTGGTGCAGTAAACAGACCGGGCAACTATGAACTCACCAAGGATTTCAGTCTGGTAAAACTGATTCAGAAAGCCAATGGAATTCTGGAAAAAGCCTATACCAACCGGGCTGCTATCTTCAGAAGAAACCCCGTGACCTATGAACAATCCATCATCAGTTTTGAAGTAAGCGATGTATTGAGTGGCAAGGCAAGCGATATTTTATTAGCCAAGGATGATTCCATCCATATTTATGCCAAGGACCTGATAGAAGAAAAATCAACCATTACGGTTGGGGGTAATGTTAGAAACCCGGGGACTTTTAGTTTCAAGAAGGGAATTTCCGTGGAAGATGCCATTTTACTGGCGGGTGGATTTACCAATGATGCAGCCACCCATAAGGTAGAGATTTCCAGACTGGAAAAAAACAAGTCTGATACCCTGGCCAATAAACTAATCGATTTAATTAAAGTAGAAGTAGATTCCAGTTTAAGCAAAAGACTAGGCAGTCAGGCTTTACTGGAGCCCCTGGATTATATATTTGTACCCCGACTCTTGAATTACAGAAATTTAGGAGGCGTAAAAGTAAGAGGGGAAGTATTGTATTCCGGGGACTATTCTTTGGAGAGAAGAGATGAGACGGTGCAGGAAATTATTAAAAGAGCCGGCGGCGTAACACCCAATGGATCTTTTGCGAATGCACAAGTGTATCGCAATAAATTGCGGGTGGCCACTACTGTTTTAAATGAAAATGAAATGGGCAGTGATAACCGATTCTTGTTGTTGCCCGGAGATAGTATTCATATTCCCCGCAATGAATCTTTTGTGGAAGTGCAGGGACAGGTATTTAACCAACAAATTTTTGCCTTTGAATCCAGAAGATTCAAATCGTATATATCGGATGCGGGGGGCATTACCGACAAAGGGAACCTGAGAAAATCTTATGTACAGTACAGCAATGGGGTGAACAAAAAAATCAAAAACTTTTTGTTTGTTCGCATTTATCCTAAAGTGCAGCCCGGCAGTAAGATCATTGTACCTGAAATAAACCCAGCAGAGAAGAAAGGTTTAACCGTATTTGAATTGTCCGCATTAACAGGAATTCTGACTGCCATCGTGGGTATGGTAAGTGTATTAAGAAGATAAATAGCAAATGATGCAAACAAAAATATTACCTGAGGATCCTGCTTTTGAAACCAAGCCCTATCAGGCACAGATTCAGGCATTCCTGAACTTGCTCATTGCCAAATGGAAACTACTACTGGTGATGGCGGTATTGGGTTTTGGCATTGGGTTGGCCTATCATTTTGTAAAACCGGTAGAATACATTGCCCGCACCAGTTTTGTTGTAGAGGAATCCAAAGCAGGAAGTGGGAATTTAATGTCTGCTTTGGCAGGTCAATTTGGGTTTGATATAGGGAGCTTATCGGGAACCAGTGGGGTATTGGCAGGAGACAATGTATTGCAACTCTTAAAGAGTGGAACCCTGATTAAACAGACTTTGCTGACCAATTATGACGGAAAGAGAAGCCTGGCCGATGTATATGCAGAAACAGAGAAATTAAAGCGCAAATGGGAGGGCAAGAAAAAAGTGGGGAAATGGATTGATTTTCCGGTGGGCAAAAAACTAGACCGTTTGCAGGACAGCTTACTAAAAGTGGTTTACAATAAAATTTTGGAAAAGAATTTATCTGTACTAAAGCCAGACCGTAAACTGGGATTTTTTGAACTCAGTGTTATCAGCAAGGACGAGCAATTCAGTCAACTGTTTTGCACCCGTTTGTTGAAAGTAGCTACTGATTTTTATGTGAATACCAAAACCAGACGTTTACAGTCGAATGTACAAAGATTACAAGCAAAGGCAGACAGTCTGGAATCGATGTTGAACAGGAAAACCTATTCCACAGCAGAAACCAATAAATTATTGCTGAATGCCAACCCGGTTTTCGCTGCTCCAACTGTATCCGCAGAAATTTCGAACAGGGATAAATTTGTACAATCAACTATTTACGGAGAAATCATCAAAAACCTGGAAATCAGCAAGACGGCCATGATTCAGGAAACTCCTACGGTACAGGTAGTAGACTATCCAGATTTGCCACTAAACTCTACTGAAGAAAACTGGTGGGTAAAGGCTTTGAGTGGAATGATGGCTGCACTGGTAGTAGGCGGAATTGGGTTATTGCTTACAGGCGGAGAATGGCCGAGAGGGAAGCGCTGATATTTCTATATTCATTGCCAGGTTGAAAATAATCACTGGGATCGGTTTGAATAATTAACCATTGATAATTGTAAGTACGCATCCATTGCAATCTGGCATTGAACCAGATATTTTTTAATTGCCAGGAGGCAAAAGCGCTAGAGGAAAGGTCAATCCAATGCCTTCTAAAATCTCCGATTCTTTCAAACGCATAATAATAGAAATCACTATTGTGTCTTAGTCTTTCGAACTGGAACCCGATTTTATTATTGTTCTTCACCCAGGCAATCTCAATGTTCTGACTATTGCTACCTGGTCCTATACCCGCACCTATTGTTCTGCCCAAATGAGTATAGCCATGTCGTACTTTGTCGTTAGTGTACCAGCTATTGGGATTTTGAATTAATTCTGTCGTCTGCGCCTGCATCTGTGTTAGCTCAGCCGCAAATTGAATATGGGCATTGTTCTTAACAGGAAATAATTTTCTAAAGCCAGCTACATAAGCTCTTCTAAATGACTTTAGGGCACCGAATTCCATGTAAAGTTCTGCCAGTTCTTCCGGCATTCTATAACGGGCATAAATCGCACCCAGGCTGGCTTTTGTTGGCCAGTCATTGGCATAAAAATAAGCAGCTCCGGAATAACCCAAGGTAAGATTGGGGGTCCACTTGGGCGTCAAATTGAAATGAACCGCAGTTAATAACCGATCTTCCTGAACCTTAGGCTGATAAACAAAATTTCCATTGAATACGCTGTTGATACGCAATGGCAATACCCCCGATTCTTTCAACTTCCCTCCAATCCATTGAAAGGAGAATTTACCCCATTTAGTGTTGATAGGCTTACGTGTATTGATTGTTGCATGCAAGAAGCCAGGCGCATTATAACTCATAATGAGTGCATTCTTCCATCCCGGCCCCCACCACAAATTTTCTGAAGAAATACCTGCTTCCCAGTTTTGATTCCACTGGTATTTAATAAATGACTGCCCCAGGAAGCTTCTTGAATAAGGCCCCTCTCCCATTTTAGCGGGTAAATCAATATTATTGGCAAACCGATAATAATCTGCCCAGGTTCTGTCCCCCAAGCTTTGCGACATCTGCTCAAAATCCTGGTTCTTGGCTTCCACCCATTCAGGGTTGAATTGAACTGTGAGTTTATTCCCAATACTTGCTTTAACACCACCAGCTATCTGTATT